>JAKDLQ010000092.1 GCA_030452775.1 Micrococcales bacterium
GGGCGGTACGCCCGCCTGCGGGACACGATCGGGCGGCACCCGATGGACCTGCTCCGGCTCGCCATCGCGGCCGGGGTCGTGCTCGCCTGCCTCGTCGTCGCGCGCACACCAGGGGTCAACGAGGTGGAGGCGGCGATCTTCCACGAGTTCCAGCGGCTGCCGGACTGGTCGGCCCGGGGATGGACGGTCGTGTCGTGGGCGGGCTTCTGGCCGGGCATCGCCGCGGGGGCCGGACTGGCGCTCTACCTCGGCCGGGTCCGGATGGCCGTCGCGGTCGCGTGGGCCGGCGTCATCGCGTGGATGCTCGTCATCACCGTCCACCAGCTCGTCGGACCGCGCATCGTGCCCACGGAGCTGCTCGAAGGGGTGCGCGGCCCCGGGCCGGAGGGGTTCCTCTTCCCGGCTCTCGGCACGGCCGTCATCGCGGCGGTGATCACCGCGGCCGGGCCCTACGTGACCCGGTTCGAGCAGTACACGAGCTGGGTGCTCGTTGTCGCGGTCGGGATCGCCGACCTCTACCTCGGGGAGTCCCTGCCCATCGGGAGCTTCGCCGGCGCCGTGCTCGGCTGGGGTGTCGGCATCCTCATCCACCTCGTCCTCGGGGCGCCGGGCCGGCGCACGGCGGAGCCCTCGGTGCAGAGCGCCCTGCGCCGGATCGGCCTCGCGCCGGTCGAGGTCGTCTGCACCAGGCGGCAGATGCTGCGGCCGCAGCTCTACGACGTCACCACGGAGGATGGTGAGATCCTGCAGGTCAAGGTCGTGCGTCGCCTACACCGGCTCGCCGGTCCTGGGCACCGGCTGCGTCGCTTCCTTGCCTCACTCGAGGTCGATCCGGCGCCGGCGCTCACCACGCCCCGGCACGAGGTCGCCCACGAGGCCTACATCACGCTGCTCGCCGAACGCGCGGGCGTCGGCACGCTGCCCGTGCTGCTCGCCGGAGAGATCGAGCACGGTCCGCCCTTCCTCGTCCGGCGCCGAGTCATGGGCCAGCGCCTCACCGAGATGGCTCCGGGAGCCATCACCGACGCACACCTGGACGGGGTCTGGCGCGCCGTGCGGGACCTCGGCGCGATGGGGATCACCCATCACGACCTGCGCGCCGAGAACCTGCTCGTCGATGACCGCGGTGACATCCGGATCACCGACTTCACCTTCGGCCGGGTCGGCGGACCGAGCGTCCGCAACGCGCGGGATGTCGCGGAGATGCTCGTCTCACTCACCTCGGTCGTCGGGGTCGAGCGCGCGGTCGACAGCGCCATCCGGATGGTCCCCGACGAGACCCTGGCCGAGTCGCTGCCGCAGCTGCAGTCCCTCGCCCTGCACCGACGGTTCCGCAACCAGCTCACCGGCAGCGCGGTGCTCGCGCAGCTACGCGAGGTCTTCGCGGACCGGCTCGGGCAGGAGGTGCCGCCGTTCCGGTCGCCGGTGCGTCCGAGCACCGTGGCGATCCTCGCAGCCGGCGGGCTGGCCGTCTATCTCCTGCTGCCCGAGCTGTCGAGCTTCGCCGACGTGCGCTCGGTCATCGCCGCCGCCCACTGGGGCTGGCTGGCCGCCGGCGTCGTGCTCGGGATGCTCGCGGTCCTTGCGTCGGGGCTGACGATCCTCGGCTCCGCGCGCCCCACCCTGCCGGCCGGGCGCACGATGGCGGTGCAGCTCGGGGCCGCCTTCACCGGCCGGACCACCGTCGCCGCCGTCGGCTACTACACGATCCACCTGTCCTTCTTCGAACGGCTCGGCATGCCCCGCACGGAGGCCGTCGGGGTGCTGCTGCTCAACCGGGCGGCGACCGTCGTCGTGACCGGGGCCGCCACGATCGCCGGCTTCTTCGTCATCGGCAACGCGGTCCCGGTGGGGGAACTATCGATCCCCTGGTGGCTCTGGGTGGCCGCCGGCGGGGCGGCCTTGCTCGCAGTGGCCTTCCTCGCATCGCCATTCGGTCGCGCACGGGTGTGGCGTCCCCTCCGGGTCATGATCCGGCAGCTCATCGCGACCGTGATCCCGACCCTGCGCCGACCGGTCCGGGCGATCCAGCTCATCGTGGGAGAGATCGGCTTCCTCGCCTGCTCCGCCGCGGCGGTCGCGACGACCCTGTCGGCCCTCGGCGCGCACTACGCCCTCGGTGCGGTCATCGCCGTCTTCATCGTCGGCTCGACCCTCGGGCAGCTGCTGCCGACACCTGGCGGACTGGGCGCCGTCGAAGGTGCGCTGGTCGCCGGGCTCACGGCGATCGGCATCCAACCGACCGATGCGGTGGCCGCCACCCTCGTGGCTCGGGTCCTGACGTTCTGGCTTCCGGTCCTCCCGGGGATCGTGGCCTTCCGGCTGCTCCAACACCACGAGGTCATCTGACACCCAGCAGGTATGCCGCTCTGCCGGCTCAGCGGCATACCTGCGTCACTCGTCAGCCGACGGCGACGGCTCGCGTGTCGTCCGTTCTCTGGCATGAGCCGGTCCCCCACCGCGCGACAGGTTCCGGGCGGTGTTGACCAGCGGGACGTGGCTGAATGCCTGCGGGAAGTTGCCGACGAGCCTGCTTTCGCGAGGGTCGTACTCCTCGGACAGCAGACCCACGTCGTTGCGAAGCTCGAGGAGGCGTTCGAAGACCTCCTCCGCGTCGTCGTGACGACCCATCAGGGAGTAGTTGTCGGCGAGCCAGAACGTGCAGGCGAGGAAGGCGCCCTCCCCGGCGGGAAGCCCGTCGGCGCCATTGCCCGGGGGTTGGCTGTAGCGCTGGACGAAGCCGTCGACGAGCAGTTCACGCTCGATCGCCTCGACAGTTCCGCGGATCCGGTCGTCGGTCGCCGGAAGGAACCCGACCATCGGCATCATCAAGAGTGCGGCGTCGAGTTCGCGCGACCCGTAGTATTGCGTGAAGCAATTGCGCTCCGGGTCGTAGCCATGTCGCAGAATGTCGTCGTGAATGTTCGTGCGTAGCTGCCGCCATCTGTCCAACGGGCCATCGAGCCCGAACTTCTCCACGCTGCGGACCGCCCGATCCGCCGCCACCCAGGCCATCAGTTTGGAGTGGGTGAAGTGCTTGGAGCCGCCGCGCACCTCCCAGATGCCCTCGTCGGCCACGCCCCACCGCTGCTCCACGACGGTCATCAAGGCGCGCTGCAACGCCCATGTGCTGGCGCTCGCGCCGAAGCCGGTCGTGCGTGCTTGATAGAGCGCGTCCATCACCTCGCCGTAGACGTCCAGCTGGAACTGATCGACGGCCTCGTTACCGATCCGCACTGGGTTACCGTCGTACCCGGGCAGCCAGTCCGCGCGGTACTCGGGCAGTCGCCGCTCGCCGGCGACGCCATACATGATCTGCAGTTCGGCGGGGTCCCCGGCGATCGCCCGCAGCAGCCAACGCCGCCAGTCCCGCGCCTCGAGGTCGAACCCGGCATACATCAGCGCCTGCAAGGTCATCGTCGCGTCCCGCAGCCAGCAGAAGCGATAGTCCCAGTTGCGGACACCGCCGAGTTGCTCCGGTAGCGATGTCGTGGGCGCCGCGACGATTCCTCCGGTGGGCGCGAAGGTCAGCGCCTTGAGGGTGATCAACGAGCGACGTACTGCCTCCCCCCACCGGCCGTCGTAGGTGCATTGGCTCATCCAGTCACGCCAATACTCCTCGGTCTGACGCAGCGCCTGCTCGGCGTCCACCGGCCGCGGCGCCGAAAGGTGCGACTCGCGCCAGGTGAGCACGAAGGGAACCCGATCCCCCGGCTCGAGGATGAACTCGGCCACTGTCGCCAAGTCCTCGCCGCGGGTCTCGACCGGCGTCCGCAGCCAGCACGAGTCGGGCCCTGCGACGGCCACGAGGGCGCCCTCTTCGCGCCGGACCCAAGGCACCACGCGGCCGTAGTCGAAGCGCAGCCGCAGCTCCGTCCGCATGCTCACCCGGCCGCTGATCCCTTCGACGATGCGGACCACATCGGGAGCCTCGCCGCGTAGTGGCATGAAGTCGATGAGCCGAACCGTCCCATCCGCGGTCTCGAACTCGGTCTCCAGCACCAACGTGTCATCGCGGTAGCGTCGCCGCGTCGCGCGGATCTCGCCCGACGGGCTGGTGGACCAGCGGCCGTGCTTCTCGGTCCCGAGCAGCGCCGCGAACACGGCACCGGAGTCGAATCGGGGCAGGCAGAGCCAGTCGATGGAGCCGTCCCGGCCCACCAAGGCTGCAGACTGGGTGTCGCCGAGCAGTGCGTAGTCCTCGATCGGCAGCGCCATCGGATGGCCCTCCTCACGGTTTCGTGTCGCTGTAAGTCAGCGCACCGGGAACCCTATCGGCTCCGGGCGCGAGGCGGCGCGGCTGCGGTCATGGCACCAGCTCGTTGAGGTACGTGGGCAGCATCTTCCACCAGGTCGGCCATTCGTGCTCGTAGCCGGGGCCCCAGTCGTCGACCCGGTTGGGCACACCTTTGGAGCCGAGCAGCTCCCCGGCACGCCACGTCTCGCCGATGTCCTCCCACGCGCCCGTGCCCGAGGCGAGCATGACGAAGCGGCGCCGCAGCATGTCCAGCGGCGGACCGGAGAGGTCGGGCAGGAAGTGCAGCGGAGAGCTGTAGTAGAGATCGTCGGTGAACCGGCCGCCCCCGATGAAGCGCTCGATGGCGTACGTGCCGCTCATGCAGATCGCGGCGTCGAACAGGTGCGGATAGCGGCAGATCAGCGCGAGGGAGTTGAAAGCGCCGATCGAGGACCCGGCGACGACGATGGGGATCGGGCCGCCGCAGTCCGTGTGGATCGCCGGCACGACCTCGCGCGCGACCGCGTCGTGGAAGGCGTTGAACATCGCCATGCGGTACTCCGGCGTGCCGAGCTTCTCGAACATCACCCTGCCGGCGACGCTGTCGCAGGAGTAGACCTTGATCCGCCCGGCGTCCATCAGTGGCTGGAGGAAGCGGATCATCTTGTGGCGTTCGACCTCCTCCGCATCGCCGCCTGCCGTCGGGAAGATCAGGACCGGCTTGCCGTACGTCCCCCACCGGGCGAGCGTTATCGGCTCACGCAGCCGCTCGGAGTACCAGCGTTCGATCATCTTCATGGGCCTCTCTCCTACTCGTAGACGAACCTCTGTGGGCCGGGGAAGAGCCACGACAGCCCATCCCCCAATCGGTCACGCCAGTTATCCCAGTTGTGCCCGTCGCGGGCCTCGATGTAGTGCACACGCGTTCCGGTATGCCGGAACACCGGAACCATCGACCGGTTCGCGGTGATGAGCGGCTCGTAGGTCCCGCACGTCATGTAGATCCGGTCGACGACCCGGGCCGGCTTGGCGCGGTACTTGTTGACGAACTTCACGACCGGGTCGAAGGCTGGGCCCCCTCCGTGATCGAAGCCGATGTCGGTGAACACGAGGGAGGCGGACTGAAGCAGGAGCGAACCGAAGAAGCCCTGGTAGCGGACCGCGGTGGACAGCGACGCGATACCGCCGAACGACGAGCCCATGAGGCATCGCCACTCCGGCTCCTCGCGCACCGGCAGTCCCTCGAGGAGGGCCGGCACGAGTTCGCGGGCGATGAAGCGGGCATGCGGCGCGTAGTTGGCATACTCCTTGATCCGGTCGCCGGGCGGGACGAAGACCGCGATGAGCGGGTCGACATCGAGGCGGTAGATGAGGTTGTCCAGGACTGTCTTCATCCCGGCGAACTTGAGGTAGTCCGTCCCGTCGTGGACCACGAGCAGCGGATAGCGTTGGGCCCGGTTGAAGCGTGCGGGCAGGTAGATGTGGATGGGCTGGTCGCGGCGCAGCGCCTTGCTGGGGATCACCTGCTGGATGAGCGTGCCCGGTCTCGCTTCCGGGTCGGGGGCGACCCAGTCGGGCACCCGGTAGCCGGAGGCGGCGCACACCGACGAGGAGCCCATCGGACTGTGCGCGAGCCACGGGTTGAGCGGGTCGTTGAAGCGCTCGTAGGCATCGCCCTTGCGGATCTCGATCTGGTACTCGACCCGCGAGCCCTCGGGCAGCACCGTCGTGACGGCCCAGAGGTCGCTCTCGCCGATCCTTCGCATCGTGAGTGGATCGGGCAGCCCGACGACCCGGTGCCGGACGAACGCGTCGTCGACGTCTCCGCGGTAGAGGAACGTGGCCCGTTCACCCTCGATGATGGGGGACGCGTGGCGGGCGACGAACCGGTCGATGGCGGGACCGTCGACGGGGAGCCGCTCCCGGAGGCGGTTGATGGCCAGACGCCCGGTCACGACGCGCCCTCCGTGGTGACGATACCGCTCGGCGCAAAGACCCGGGTCCCCGCGGGGAGCGCGCTCGTCCCCGTCGCGACGCGCACGATCGTCCCGTCATCGAGCGGGACCAGGCTGTGGTTGGGGAAGCGGTCGATGAGGGCAGCCATGCGCTCTGGGTCATCGAGGCGGATCCGGCGCTTGGCATGCGGGAAGGCGATGACGCCGCTCAACCTGCCGAGCCCGCGGTCGTGCACCTCGTCGGCCGCGATGCCGTGCGGCGCGAAGTCGTGGAAGAGGACGATCGGGTCGCACACCGCCATCGCCCCCGCAGACCACGCGACCACCGGCAGGTCGGCCGGCAGGTCGACCGCGAACAGGTGCAGGGCCTCCATGAGGATGCCGACGTGCCCGCCAGCCATGACCACCGCCGACGCGCCAGCCAGCGTCTCGGCGACCTCGGCGCGATGCCGCGCGAGCTCGGCGCTGCCGCTGATGGCCTCGTATGCCGCCGTCTCTCGCGTTATCCGGGCCACCTCGTAGGTGTACCAGTCGTCGACGTCGCGCAGCGCGAGGACCGCTGCGAGGTCGGCCGAGGCTCCACCCCCGTGTCGCGATGTCCGGTGCCGGACGGCGAGCAGCGCGTCGTGGGCGCTCTGGAGCCGGATCCGGTAGAAGGCTCGCAACTCCTCGTGTCTGGCGCGATGCTCGAGGACGGCGGCACGCAGCGCATGATCGACGCTGAGCAGCTCGACGGCCCGCTGGTAGAGGCGCAGGTTGACGCCGCGACCATCGAGATGCCCTGCGAGCTCGGCATCGTCTGGCTCCCGTTCCTCCCAGCCGGCATTGATCATGGCGATCGGGCCTGCCACGTCAAGGGAACGCACCGTCGGCGCCACGGTCACGGTGAACCGTTGTGGCCCGAGGAGGATCGTCGTCATCGACAGCGGTGTGAGTCGTGAGGTGGGCGGGCTCGGCAGGAGCTCAGCCGGCGTGGACGTGGACGGTGCGGCCCACGTCGTCGAGCATTCCGCGAAGCGTGTCGAAGTCGTGATGGCGCATCCGCACGTAGGCGTTGGCCATGTAGCCGGCCTCGATCGGCTGGGTGCCCTGCCCCTCTGGCGGGAAGTGCCCGTCGATGACCCACTCGCCGTATCGCTTCTGGATCTCCTCGATTCCGCTGTAGCCCTGGATCCGCCCGTCACGGTCAGGACGCAGCGCGACGATGCCGGCGGCATACGGCCGGCTCATGCGCGACTCCGGCGCGTGGTGGGTGATGATGTGCGCCCACTCCCGGTAGACGTCGACGTCGTTGCTCGCCGAGTAGAGGTCCCAGCAGCCGACCCCCGGCGGGCGGGCGCCGATCTCGGAGAACTTCAGGCCCTTGGGGCCGTAGAACCACTCCATGTGCGTGGCCGAGGTCTTTATCCCGAGCGCGTCGACGACGCGGGCCCCGAGGTCGCGCACCTCGCGATAGAAGTCGTTGCCCTCGATGCGGTTCGTCGTGATGAACTGCGGGGAGATCCACCGATGGCGCATCGCCTCGAGGACGTTGGGGTAGTAGTGGGTTGCCCAGTCGTGGACGACCCGGCCCCGCAGCGCGATCGTGTCGTAGAAGCCCTCGTGGCCCTCGACGAACTCCTCCATCGCGATCGACGACGTGCCCTCGGCACCGAAGGCCGCGAGGGCGGCGGCGAGCTCGGTGTCGTTGTCGACACGGCTCGTGCCCGCGGCGCCCGCGCCGGCACGCGGCTTGAGGATGAGCGGGTAGCCGACCCGGGCCGCGAACCGCCGGGCCTCCTCGGCGGAGTCCACGCCCGCCGCGGCCGCCGTAGGCACTACGGCCCGCCGCAGCGCCTCCTTCATGGAGGGCTTGTCGCGACAGAGCCACGTCGTGCGGACAGAGGTGCCCGGGATGTGGCGGGCCTCGCGGACCTGCGCGGCCGCCATCGTGTGGGCCTCGACCGTTGCCTCGAGGGCATCGATCCAGACGTACCGCTGGAAGTGCTGGACCGCCTCGTTCATCTCATCGACGTTGGTCACCGACCCCACGCGGTAGTAGCCTCGCATGGCGCCGCGCAGCTCGTCGCCGAGATGTCCCTCCTCCGACTCTCCGATGCCGTAGACGTTGGCCCCGACCGATGCGAGCGCATGGACGAAGCGCTGCTGGTTCGCGGGGAAGGCTGGCTCCACGAAGATGATGTTCACCCGCCGAGCCTATGACCCGCCCGCCCCGCGCGCCACGGGTAGGCACGGGTGACCACAGGCCGACCGATCGCTGC
>JAKDLQ010000093.1 GCA_030452775.1 Micrococcales bacterium
GAACTGGTCCATGCAGACTCGCCCGGCGATCCGGGTGCGCCGCCCCTCGGCGAGGAGCGGCCCGACGTTGGTGGCACGTCGCGGAATGCCGTCGGCGTACCCGGCTGGGACGAGTCCGACGACGGTGTCGGTCGGCGCGGTGTACTGGTGCCCATAGCTGATCCCCTGACCGGCCGGCAGCTCCTTGACGAGGGCGAGCCGGGCGCGGAGGGTCATGACGGGGCGCAGACCGAAGTCGTCGTCGACGTCCGGCACCGGTGTGAGACCGTACACCGCGATGCCCGGCCGGACCAGGTCGCCGTGGGCCGCGGGATGGACGAGCGTCACCGCCGAGTTGGCCAGGTGACGCACCTCGATGTGGGCCCCCTCTCGTTCGGCTTCTGCGGCGGCCTCGAAGAGGCGCTCTCGCTGGGCCTGCACGGTCGGGTGTCCCGGCGCGTCGGCGAAGGCGAGATGGGTCCACACCCCGACGATCCGGATCGTTCCCTCGGCCTCGGCTCGGCGCGCATGCCGCACGAGGGCGGTCCAGTCACTGCCGAACGCGCCGGCTCGCCCCAGCCCCGTGTCGATCTTGAGGTGGAGGCGGGCCGGGTGCCCGGTCTTGCGGGCCGCGGCCACGATCTCATCGAGCGCCCAGGGCGCCGACGCCGACAGGTCGATGTCGCGGCGCAGTGCGCCCGCGAAGTCGGCGCCGGGGACGCTGAGCCAGGTGAGCAGCCGGGTGCGCAGGCCGGCATCGCGCAGCGCGAAGGCCTCGGGCATCTGGGCCACCCCGAGCCAGCTCGCACCGGCGCGGACCGCGGCCCGGGCACACGGCAGCAAGCCGTGCCCGTAGGCGTCTGCCTTGACGACTGCCATGAGGTCGACGCCGAGGGCCCGGTCCCGCAGGGTACGCACGTTGTGCTCGAGGGCGCCGAGGTCGATTTCCGCCCAGACGGGGAGGCCGGTCGTGTCAGGGATGGCGCTGCTCACGTCCCACAGTCTCGCAGATCGAGGCAGACACCCTGAGCATCCCGCGCCCGGGACCTCGGCAGGCGTCAGGTGGCAGCGGTATCGCGGCTATCGCGTCGCAGGAGCCGGCGCACCGTGACCGGGATCCCATGCGCGACTGCGAGCGCCCGCACCGGGCCGCCCCCGCTCACGAGGTCGGCCGAGACGCCGTGAACCAGGGCGCCGAGCGATCCGGCATCGAGCGGCGCCAGCCCGGCCGACATGAGCATGCCCAGCAGACCGGAGAGCACGTCACCGGCACCCGCGGTCGCGAGCCAGGCGGGGGCATCGGTCTGGGAGCGCACCGGATCGCCCGGATCAGGGCTGACGACGAGCGTGGTGGCCCCCTTGAGCAGCACGGTCGCGCCGGTGAGCGCCGCGAGCCGGCGGGCATGTCCGAGCGGCTCGGCTTCGACCTCCGCCCGCGACACGCCAGACGAGCCGGCCGAGCCAGGCGAACCGGGCGAGGCCTCGAGTCGCGAGAGCAGCCGGGCCAGCTCACCGGCGTGCGGGGTGAGCAGCGTCGGCGTCTCGCGACGGTCGTCCGGGCCGGTGATGAGATCGAGCCCACCGGCGTCGATGACGACGGGCGTGTCACCCGCCAGGGCGTCCCGAGCGACCTCGAGCTGCTCGAGGCCATCCACCGACCCGGCTGCTTCCTCGATGCTGAGCCCCGGACCGATGAGCCAGGCCTGCACACGTCCCTCGCCATGCACCGCCTCGGGCACGGCCGTGCGGACGAGTGCCTCCGGCGTTGGAGTCCCGACATAGCGGATCATCCCGGCGCCTGTCTCCACGGCGGCGGTGACGCTCAGCACGGCGGCTCCGGAGTAGGACTCGCCTCCCGCCACGACGCCGAGGACGCCGCGTGAGTACTTGTCATCGGCAGGGCCCGGGATCGGCCACATCCACGCGACGTCGTCGTGGGTGAGGCGTTCGACGACGGCCGCCCGCCCCTCGAACGAGAGACCGATGTCGACCACTGTCAGTCGCCCCGAGGCGGCCTCCCCAGCCGGCAGCAGATGACACGGCTTGGGAGCGCCGAAGGTCACGGTCTCGTCGGCCCAGACAGAGTCGTCGTCACCGACCTCACCGGCCGGATCGAGCCCGCTCGCGATGTCGACCGCGATGACCCAGGCGTCGTCGTCCACGGCGTCCACGAGGCGCACCGCCCCTGGCCGAAGGCCGGGCCTGGCGCCGATGCCGACGATCCCGTCGAGGACGACGTCCGCCTCGGCCACGGCTCCCTCGGCGTCCGCAGGCGCGCCCTCGGCGACGATGACCGCGACCCCTGCGGACTCGGCCGCCGCGAGTGCTGGTCCATGCGTGCCCTCGCGGCCCGACGACGCCAACAGCACCGCCACACAAGCGAACCCGGCCTCGGCAAGGAGCCCAGCGGCATACAGGGTGTCACCGCCGTTGTTGCCGGCGCCGACGAGTGCGGCGACCGTGCGGCCGTCACGCTCCTCGAGGCGCGCAGCGGCGACCTCGGCGAGACCCCGGGCAGCCCGCTGCATGAGCTCGCCACCTGGCAGGTCGGCCATCGCGGCCTGCTCGACCGACCGGACCACCTCGATCGCGTACGCCCTGATCATCAGCCCTCCGCGATGACGACGGCAGACGCGATACCCGCGTCGTGCGACAAGGAGACGTGGAAGGTGTCGACACCGAGGGCGTTCGCCCGCGCCCGCACGGTGCCGCCGATCTCGAGGGACGGCTTGCCGACGTCGTCCCGGACGACCCGGACATCGGTCCAATGCATCCCTCCAGGGGCGCCCAGCGACTTGGCGAGGGACTCCTTGGCGGCGAACCGGGCTGCCAGGGATGCGATCCCGAGACCAGCCTCCTCCATCGTGAAGAGTCGCTTGCGCAGCGCAGGCGTCCGCTCGAGTGCCAGCGCGAAGCGCTCGATGTCAACGACATCGATCCCGATCCCGATGATCACCGCCGGCCCCCGTCACTCGACCGTCACGGACTTCGCGAGGTTGCGCGGCTGGTCGACGTCCAGGCCCTTGGCGGTCGAGAGCCACAGGGCGAACACCTGCAGCGGCACCACCGTGAGCAGCGGGGCGAGCAGGGGCGCCGTCGCAGGCACCTCGATGACCTCGTCGGCGAAGGGCGCAACGGCCTCGTCGCCCTCCTCGGCGATGACGAGGGTCCGTGCCCCACGGGCCCGGATCTCCTGGATGTTGGACACGACCTTGCCATGCAGGCCGTGCTCGCTCGTCGGGGACGGCACGATGACGAAGACCGGCTGACCCGGCTCGATGAGGGCGATCGGCCCGTGCTTGAGCTCGCCGGCGGCGAAGCCCTCGGCGTGGATGTAGGCCAGCTCCTTGAGCTTGAGCGCGCCCTCGAGCGCGATGGGGTATCCGACATGGCGGCCGAGGAAGAGGACTGCCCGAGTGTCGGCCATGAAGCCGGCGATCTCCTTGACGCGGTCCATCCGCCCGAGCAGCGTCTCGATCTTGGCGGGGACCTCACCGAGGTCCTTCATCACCGACTGGGCGTCGTCGGCGAACGAGCCGCCGCGCAGCTGCGCCAGATAGAGGCCGAGGATGTAGCAGGCGGTGATCTGCGCGACGAACGCCTTGGTCGACGCGACCGCGATCTCGGGCCCGGCGTGCGTGTAGAGCACGGCATCGGACTCACGCGGGATCGTCGAGCCGTGCGTGTTGCACACCGAGATCGTCAGCGCGCCGAGGTCGCGGGCGTGCTTGACGGCCATGAGCGTATCCATCGTCTCGCCCGACTGGCTGATCGAGAGGACGAGCGTCCGCTCGTTGACTATGGGGTCGCAGTAACGGAACTCATGGGCGAGGGCGACCTCGACGGGGATCCGGGTCCAGTGCTCGATGGCGTACTTCGCGACCATGCCCGCATAGGCGGCCGTGCCACAGGCGACGATGGTGATCCGGTCGATGCCGGTGAAGGAGGCCTCGGAGATCCGCAGCTCATCGAGGACGAGGCGGCCGTCGGCATCGGTCCGGCCGAGGAGGGTGTCCCGCACCGCATGGGGCTGGTCGTTGATCTCCTTCTCCATGAAGGTCTGGTAGCCGCCCTTCTCTGCCGCGGCCGCATCCCAGGTCACCTCGTAGGCGCGGCCCTGTGCCGGGCTGCCGTCGACGTTGATGACGGTGACGCCCTCGGCGGTGATCGTGACGATCTGGTCCTGTGCCAGCTCGAGAGCCTGCCTCGTGTAGCCGATGAAGGCCGCGACGTCGGACCCGAGGTAGTTCGCCTCTTCGCCGAGTCCGACGACGAGGGGGCTGTTGCGGCGCGCGCCGACGACGACATCGGGATGGTCCGCGTGGATCGCCAGCAGGGTGTAGGCCCCCTCGAGCCGGACCACGACCGCGCGCATCGCCTCTGTCAGGTCGCCGTGATCCTCGTAGGCCGCCGCCAGGAGGTGGGCGGCGACCTCGGTGTCGGTCTCGCTCGTGAAGGTCACGCCTCCGGCACCGAGCTCGGTCCGCAACGCGTGGAAGTTCTCGATGATGCCGTTGTGGATGAGAGCGAGCTTGCCGTCGGCGCCGCCACGGTGCGGGTGCGCGTTGGCATCGGTCGGCCCCCCGTGGGTCGCCCAGCGGGTGTGGCCGATACCGGCCGTCGACGGAGGCAGCGGATCGGACTCGATCTCGGACCTGAGGTTGGACAGCTTGCCCGACTTCTTGCGGATCTCGACGTGCTCACCGCTGACGAGGGCGACACCCGCCGAATCGTAGCCGCGGTACTCGAGCCGGGCCAGGCCTTCCATGATGACGGCCTGCGCCGTGCCGTCACTGTTCCTACCGACGTAGCCCACGATTCCGCACATGCGCACTAGCGTAGGGGACGGGCGTCGGCCGCGGAGACTGCGGCATAGCGCGACAGGCCGCTGCGGGTCGAGGTAAAACGTCGCGCCCCACCGCGAGCGATCACCTCGAACCGCTCACGACTCCTCAGGTCGAGGTAAAACGTCGCGCCCCACCGCGAGCGATCACCTCGACCCGATGGATGCACCGCCGCACCCTCCTGGTGGGACAGAATGGCCGGGTGTCACACCCACCGCCGAGCGGGAACGGTCACTACGCCACCTACGCGTCCCCATACGTCGAGCTGGACCGGGTCTCGTGGTCGCGTCTGCGTGAGAACACCCCGCTGGTGCTCGACGATGCCGACCTGGCCCGGGTGCGAGGTCTCGGCGAGCGCATCGACCTCAAGGAGGTCGAGGAGGTCTACCTACCGCTCTCGCGCCTGTTGTCCTTCTATGTCGCCGGCACCCGGCAGCTGCACCAGGTGACGACGGACTTCCTCGGTGAGCGTCCGGCCAAGACCCCGTTCGTCATCGGCGTCGCGGGCTCGGTCGCGGTCGGCAAGTCGACGACGGCGCGCATCCTGCGCGAGATGCTGGCGCGGTGGCCGGCGACGCCCCGGGTCGAGCTCGTGACGACGGATGGGTTCCTCTACCCCAACGCGGAGCTGGAGAAGCGCGGCCTGCTCCAGCGCAAGGGCTTCCCCGAGTCCTACAACCGCCGGGCGCTGCTGCGCTTCGTCACGTCGGTCAAGTCGGGGGCTCCAGAGGTCCAGGCCCCCGTGTACTCGCACCTGACCTATGACATCGTGCGCGGCGAGCGAATCGTCGTGCGTCGCCCCGACGTGCTCATCGTCGAGGGGCTCAACGTGTTGCAGGCCCCGTACCTGCACCCTGTCCGCGGGAGCGGGATGGCGGTCAGCGACTTCTTCGACTTCTCGGTCTACGTCGACGCCTGGGTCGATGACGTGCGCACGTGGTACGTCAACCGGTTCCTGCGGCTGCGCGAGACGGCCTTCTCGCACCCCGACTCGTACTTCCGCCGGTATGCCGACCTCTCCGACGACGAGGCCATCGAGACGGCCAACCAGATCTGGCGGGAGATCAACGGCCCCAACCTCGTCGAGAACATCCAGCCGACCAGGTCCCGCGCCACGCTCGTGCTCCAGAAGGGTGAGAACCACGAGGTCAGGCGGGTGCGCCTGCGCAAGATCTAGCCCTTCTCGCCCGTATGCCGCTCACGCAGCGCCCAGCCCGGCGCTGAGTGCGCGTGGGGTCGGCAGCGAGCTCTGCGGCATACGGCTTGGGGGTTGGTTGGCTCAGTACCAGTGCGGTGACTTCGACTGCCAGAAGGACAGGGCGTTGCAGGGGCTGCCATAGGACTGGTCGATGTACCAGAGGCCCCACGTGATCTGCGCGAGTGGATTGGTGCGGTAGTCGCTGCCGAAGCGGGCCATCTTGCTCGCCGGCAGGGACTGCGGGATCCCATATGCCCCGGAGCTCGGATTCTTGGCGTACCAGCGCCAGTCGCTCTCGCCGCTCCAGAGGGTGACGAGGCAGCCGTACTCGGCCTTGCTCGTCCAGCCGTGGCCCGCCATGAGGGCACGGGCCGCGGCCTTGGGATTGGCCTTGGCATCCGCGATAGCCGCCTTGCGGGCCCGCTCCGCTGCGGCCCTCTTCTCGGCGGCCGCACGCTTCTTCGCGTCGGCCTGCTTCTTCGCGACCGCACGTTTGTTCACCTGGGCTGCCTGCTTTGCGGCCGCCTCGACCTTCGTCCTGGACTCGACCTCGGTGGTGACGCGCAGCCCGGTGGTCTCGATCGGCGTGCGGAGGTCGCCGCGCGACACGGCCCGGACTGCCCGATAGCTCAGATCCACCGCGTCGGTCCGGTCCAGCTTCGTGGTCTCGGGCCGCGCCACATCGCCGACCAGAGCCGTGGCGGCGGATACGTCGGTGGCTGCTGGGTCCGTGGCTGCTGCTGGGTCCGTGGTGGTTGCGTACCCCAGGGCGCCGACTCCCAGCCCGACCGCGAGAGCGCCGGCGAGCAGGAGTGCGCCGGTCGACGTGGAGCGGGAACGATGACGGGCTGGGTACGAGCTCATGAAGCGGGGTTGCGCCTTTCGGTGGAGTGTCGGCCGAAACCGTCATCACCTGACGCCCGTTACCGTTTCGAGACCTTAGGCTTGCCACGGTGACAGGTGAGGGCGCCCCCTGGCAAATCCGGGCGTGCTACCAGCAGGCGGCCCTCAGACCTCGAGCCCCTCGAGCAGGTCGGTGACGAGCGCGGCGATGGGGCTGCGCTCGCTGCGGGTCAGGGTCACATGGGCGAAGAGCGGGTGGCCCTTGAGCTTCTCGATGACCGCCGCGATGCCGTCATGGCGCCCGACACGAAGGTTGTCGCGCTGGGAGACATCGTGGGTGAGCACCACCTTGGAGTTCTGACCCACCCGCGACAGGACGGTGAGCAGGACGTTGCGCTCCAGCGACTGGGCCTCATCGACGATGACGAACGAGTCGTGGAGGGAACGGCCACGGATGTGGGTCAGCGGCAGCACCTCGAGCAGCCCGCGGTCCATGACCTCCTCGACGACCTCGTGCGAGGTGAGCGCGCCGAGCGTGTCGAAGACCGCCTGGCCCCAGGGGTTCATCTTCTCCTGCTCACTGCCCGGCAGGTAGCCGAGCTCTTGGCCGCCGACGGCGAAGAGCGGACGGAAGACGACGACCTTGCGCTGGGTTCGGCGCTCCATCACCGACTCCAGGCCGGCGCACAGGGCGAGCGCCGACTTGCCGGTGCCGGCGCGGCCACCGAGGCTGACGATCCCCACGTCGGGATCGAGCAGCAGGTCCAGGGCGATCCGCTGCTCGGCGCTGTGGCCGTGCAGGCCGAACGCGTCGCGGTCGGCGCGGACCAGCCGGATCGCCTTGTCGGTGCCGACCCGTCCCAGACCGCTTCCCCGCGGCGAGAGCAGGACCAGGCCCGTATGGCAGGGTAGCTCGGCGGCCGCTGCATGCTCGATGTGGCCCCCCTCGTAGAGCGCGTCGAGCTCCTCGACCGAGACCTCCAGCTCGCGGGTCCCGGTCCAGCCGGAGTCGACACCCTGCTCCGCGCGGTACTCCTGGGCCTCGAGGCCGCAGGCCGAGGCCTTGACCCGCATCGGCAGGTCCTTGGAGACGATCGTGACATCGGCGCCGTCGTTGGCGAGGTTCCTGGCGACAGCGAGGATCCGGGTGTCGTTGTCTCCGAGCCGGAAGCCGGCGGGAAGCGAGGTCGCATCGGTGTGGTTGAGCTCGACGCGCAGGGTCCCGCCCTCCTCGCCGACGACGACCGGCTTGTCGAGTCGCCCCTCGCTGACGCGTAGGTCATCGAGCAGACGCAGCGCCTGCCGGGCGAAGTAGCCGAGCTCGGGGTGGTGTCGTTTGGCCTCTAGCTCGGTGACGACGACGACCGGCAGGACGACCTCGTGCTCCTTGAACCGCAGCATCGCGCGCGGGTCCGACAGCAGGACGGAGGTGTCGATGACATAGGTCTTGTATGCCGGGCGATCGCCGATGGACCCCGCGCGGGCCGGGCGCGGGCCCGGGCTCGTGTTCGTGCTCGCCGTGGCGGCGCCGCTG
>JAKDLQ010000094.1 GCA_030452775.1 Micrococcales bacterium
CACTCCTGGGGGTTGGCTGGGGGGGGTGGCCTAGCGGGTGGCGGGGGGGGGGACGGTCCGTCAGATCAGTGGGAGGGTTTGGCGCAGCTGGCGGCCCAGTCAGACCAAGATAACCGAAACCAGCAGTAGTCGATACGAGAAGTACCTGTTACTTTCGTGAGATGGACGACACGCGGATCGCGGCGGACCGGCAATCGGGCCAGGCCGCGACGGCGCGGGACGGACGCCATGCGCGGTGGGAGCATCACCGGTGGGAACGTCGCACCGCTCTCATCGACGCAATCATCCGAGCCATCCGGGAGCACGGCGCCTCGGTGGGCATGGACGACATCGCGGCAACCGCCGGGACGAGCAAGACGGTCCTCTACCGCTACTTCGAGGACAAGGCCGGTGTCTACCGAGCGGTCGCCGATCGGATCGATGAAAGGGTGCTGCGACACGTGGGTGCGGCGCTGGCCGGATCCAGCGCGCCGGACGGCGATCCGCGTGAGCTCATCTCCTCGACCGTCGACGCCTATCTGTCGCTCGTCGAGTCGGACACCGAGGTCTACCGCTTCGTCGTCGCCCGCCCCCTCGTCGATCGGCCACTCGCCGATGACCCCATCGGTGGGACGGTCACCCGGGCGACCGGCCTGCTCGAGTCCGCTCTGGGGACCGGCTGCGTCGACCCGCGCCACGCACGCGTCTGGGCGATCGCGCTCGTCGGATCGGTCCAGGCAGTCGCGGACGACTGGCTCGCGGCTGCTGATCGGCTCCCCCGCGCCGAGCTCGCACAGATCCTGACCCAGCTGGCCTGGACCGGGCTGGCGCCCGAGCTCGCACCCGCTGACATCTCCACGGTCGACGAGCGAGGACCGTAGCGAGCCGATGGACACAGGATGCGATGGACACAGGATGCCGAGAGGCCGCGATCGGAAGGACCGCACCAGTGACAGATGAACGAAGCGCCCTGACCGCCTCCCTGCGTCATCATCTCGATGGGCCCCGGCGAGCGGCCCGCGACGAGGCGCGCCGGCTCGACGGAGCGGCATTCGGGCATCCCCCGGGGCCCCTGCCGATGTCCGAGCACCGGACTCGCGTCGCCGCACAGGTGCGAGAGCTCGCCAAGGCCACCTTCCCGGCTGGAGGCTTCCCCGAGCACCAGGGCGGCACCGGCCGCTACGGGGACTCGGTGACCGCGTTCGAGATGTTCGGACACCTCGACCTGTCCCTCTTCGTCAAAGCGGGCGTGCAGTGGGGCCTCTTCGGCGGCGCGGTCTCGCTGCTCGGCCTCGAGCGTCACGACGCACTCGTGCCCCGGATCATCAGTGGCGAGGCGCAGGGGTGCTTCGCCATGACCGAGACCGGTCATGGCAGCGACGTCCAGGGCCTGCTCACGACGGCGACCTTCGATCCCAGCGCCGATGAGATCGTCGTGCACTCCCCCGAGCCGGCGGCGCGCAAGGACTACATCGGGGGCGCCGCGAACGATGCTCAGCTCGCGGTGGTCTTCGCCCAGCTCGTCATCGGTGGCGACTCCCAGGGCGTGCACGCGCTTCTCGTGCCGATCCGGACCGATGATGGATCGCCTGCCCCCGGGGTGACCATCAGCGACTGCGGCGACAAGCTCGGCCTGCAGGGCGTCGACAACGGACGTCTCCTGTTCGACCACGTCCGCGTCCCGCGCACCAATCTGCTTGGCAGGTATGGAGACATCGCCGAGGACGGCACCTACTCGAGCCCGATCGAGAATCCGAACAGGCGCTTCTTCACCATGCTCGGAGCCCTCGTCCGAGGCCGCATCTCGGTGGCGGGCGGAGCAGGCGCCGCGGCGCGGTCCGCGCTCACCCTGGCGACACGGTATGCCGCCGAGCGCACCCAGTTCCCCGCCCCCGGCACCGGCGTGGAGCCCGTGCTGCTCGACTATCGCACCCACCAGCGTCGCCTGCTTCCCCGGATCGCGGCTGCCTACGGACTCCTCTACGCCGAGAACGAGCTCGTCGGCGCGATGGATGATGTCCTGTCCGGCCGGGTCACCGACGAGCAGGAACGGCGCCAACTCGAGACCCGGGCAGCCGGCATCAAGGTGCTGACGACGCGGCATACCACCGACACGATCCAGGAATGCCGTGAGGCGTGCGGCGGCGCCGGCTACATGTGGGCCAACCGGTTCGCCTGGCTCAAGTCGGACACCGACATCTTCACGACGTTCGAGGGCGACAACACGGTCCTGCTCCAGCTCGTCGCCAAGGCGCTATTGGGTGAGTACGAGGACACCTTCGGCGATCTCGACACCGCAGGCATCGTTCGTTTCGGTGCTCGGCTGGCCGCCGGGACGGTGCTCGAACGCTCCGCGATGCGCGGCCTCATGCAACGGATCGTCGATGCCGCGCCGGGGCGTGAGGAGGATGTGACCTTCGCGATCCGCGGCACCCAGCTGCGGCTGCTCCGCGACCGAGAGGAGCACCTCGTCGAGACCGTGGCCCGGCGGCTGCGCCGGGCGCAGGAGCCGGACGGCGATACCTTCGCGGTCTTCAACAACTGCCAGGACCACCTCGTGGACGCCGCCGAAGCGCACGTCGAGCGGCTCGTCGTCGAGGCCTTCGCGGCGGCGGTCGAGGAGTGTCCGGATCCAGACGCCCAGGCCGTCCTCGTGCGTGTGTGCGACCTGCACGCCCTCACGACGATCGAGAAACACAAGGCGTGGTATGTCGAGCACGATCGGCTCAGCCCGGCCCGGACCAAGGCCCTGACGGCATACGTCAACGACATCTGCGCGGAGCTGCGGCCCCACGCAACGATGCTCGTTGATGCTTTCGGCATTCCCGACGCCTGGCTCACGACCGAGATGCTCGCGACCTCCTGACGACCTCCTGACCAGCGCCCCTTCCCGCAACACACCGAGAAACGGGCAACCCCAACCGGTTATAACCAGTTGGAGTTGGCGATTGCTCGGTGTGTTGCGGCAACGGACGACGCCCGGCAACGGACGACGGCGCGTGCCGGTCGCCGTCAGGCTCGACCGTAGCGGCCGCGGCGGTGTATCAGGCTCTCGCCGTCGCCGTCGCCGTCGCCGTCGCCGACCTCGGCGTGCTCGATGACCGCCTCGACCATGACGGACCACCCGACGTCGTGTCGCGACGCCGGGTCCAGACGCACGCCTACCCATGCGCCGGCGGAGACAAGGCGCGGCCCCCACGGCGTGTCCTCCCAATCGGCCAGCCGGAAGGGGCCGCCGGGTGCCGGGAAGCGTCCCGCGAAGACGTCGGCGAGTTCGCGGTGTCGCCATTCGAGCAGGGCGACGACTGCGGCACCAGTCTCCTCAAGTCGCTCGAGGAGGTCGGAGTCCTCGTGCAGCAGGGCTGCGATACGAGCCGGTTCGCCATTGGCGACGAGGTAGGAGGTCACCGTCAGCCCGACCCTCTCGATGCCGGAGCCGGCTGTCCAGAGGGAGACCGTGGCACCGACCCGCCCACGAAACTGCCGTACGGGGTCACGCTCGCCGTCCGACGGCAGGAACGGATGACCGGAGTGGATGGTCACGTGGGCGGCTCGTCGTCGGCGACGAGGAGCCGGTCCCCGATCGCCACCTCGCCGGTCCGCACGACCTCGGCGTAGACGCCAAGGCACTCGGTCGGCTCACGGGTCACCCGAAGGGTCGCCTCACCGAGCTTGACGGCCTTGCCCACGAGCTCGACCAGTGCGTCCGAGCCGATATCGAGGATGACGTTGGCCTTGGGATGGGTCTTGACGTAGTCGTCCGCGCAGATGAGGTGGACGGCGTGCTTCTTGGCGCGGTTGCCTCGCGGCCCGGTCTCGGTGAACTCGACCGAGTCGAGCTGTTGCCCCGGCGAGTCGGAGTCGGGATAGATGTAGAGGCTCGAGACGGTCGCGTCCATGGGGCCACGCTAGCCCGCGACCTCGCCGACCGCGACGGTCCCTCAGATCTCTCGCGCCCCACCCGCTCCCTCGCGCCTCACCCGCTCTCCCGCGGCGGTAGCTGCACGAGTGACGCGACCCGTTGCAGCTCACGCAGCGCCAAGGCGATCTCGGGCTGATCGGCGGTGCCGCGCCGGATACCGGTCCGGACATGACGTACGGGGCTGTCCGCCCCGCGCAGGGGGACGCGCACGAACTCCTCGCCGGCGGGAAGGCGGGCGAGCCTGGGGACCAGGGCCACGCCGAGTCCGGCTGCCACCAGGGCGGCACCGGTGTCCCACTCGATCACCTCATGGGCCTGGGCCGGAGAGAAGCCGGCTGCGGCGCAGGCGCTGAGCACGAGCTGGTGGTGCGGCCGTCCGGGACGGTCCATGATCCAGCGCTCGCCGGCGGCGTCGGCCAGCGTGGCCGAGCGTCGTTCGGCGAGGGGGTGCCCCGCCGGGACCAGCAGGTCGAGCTGGTCCTCGAGCAGAGGGTGCTGCTCGAAGCGCGGGTCCCCCGACGAGGGCAGCGGATGCGTGCCCACGACGACGACCGCGACGTCCACCTGGTCGGCGAGGAGCATCTCGAAGCAGACGGCCGGATCTGCCTCGATGATACGGACGTGCGACTCGGGGAACTCGCGCACCGCGGTGGCGGCGACGGCCGGCAGCAGGGCCGAGGCTGCGGTTGAGAATCCGGCGAGGTTGAGATGCCCCAGGCCGGTGCCCGAGCTCCTGTGCACCTCCGCCCTGATCCCCTCCCACAGCGCGAAGAGCTCGTCGCTGCGCGCGAGCAGGGTGGTCGCGGCAGTGGTCAACCGGATGCCGCGCCCCTCCTGCTCGATCAGTGGTGCGCCGACGTCGCGAGAGAGGGTGCGCAGCTGGTGCGAGACCGCCGAAGGCGTGTAGTTGAGGTCCTGCGCTGCGGCCGTGATGGTGCCGCGCTCGGCCACCACGCGAAGCACCCGGAGGCGGGGATCGATCATGCACGATGATTGCACGAAATACCGAAACTGTGTGTGATGGTTTTTCACGGTGGGAACGGGCACCCTGGTGGTGTGCACCACCTGGATCCACTGCTCGAGCCCTACCGGCTCCGGCACCTGACGCTGCGCAACCGGGTCGTCAGCACGTCCCACGAGCCGGCGTACACCGAAGACGGGATGCCCAAGGACCGCTACCGGCTCTATCACGTCGAGAAGGGCCGCGGCGGGGTCGGGCTGACGATGATCGGCGGCTCCGCGGTGGTCTCCCCCGACAGCCCGCCGGCATTCGGCAACATGCTGCTCTACAAGGACGAGGTGGTGCCGTGGCTGCGCCGGCTCACCGACGACGTCCACGAGACCGGTGCGGCCGTGATGTGCCAGGTGACCCACATGGGCAGGCGGTCCAGCAACTTCACCGCTGACTGGCTCCCCTTGGTCTACCCCTCCAGGCTGCGCGAGGCCCAGCACCGTGCCTTCCCCAAGGTGGCCGAGGCCTGGGACGTCGACCGGATCGTCCGCGACTACGCCGACGGCGCGGCCCGCTGCCAGGCGGCCGGGCTCGACGGGATCGAGATCGAGTCCTACGGCCATCTCTTCGACTCGTGGGTCTCGCCGGCCACCAACCACCGCACCGACGCCTTCGGCGGCAGCCCGGAGCAGCGGCTGACCTTCCCGCTGCGCGTTCTCGACGCGATCCGCGCCTCCGTGGGACCAGACTTCATCGTCGGCATCCGCATGTCGATGGACGAGGACCTGCCGGACGGCCTCGGACTCGATGACGCCGTCGCCGTGATGCGCCGCTACCTCGAGCATGGCATCGACTTCCTCTCGGTGATCAAGGGCGGCCTGGACAGCGACGCCCGGCTCGCCGCGACGATCCCGCCGATGGGGACGCCCTCGGCGCCGTTCCTCGCCTTCGCCGGGGAGGTCCGCCGACGGCTCGACGTGCCGATCATGCATGCCGCCCGCATCGGCGACGTCGCCACGGCCCGCCACGCGATCCGCGACGGCCTGCTCGACCTGGTCGGGATGACCCGCCCCCAGCTCGCCGACCCGCACCTCGTCGCCAAGCTCGCCCGCGGCGAGGAGGACCGGGTCCGGCCGTGCGTCGGCGCCAGCTATTGTCTCGACTCGATCTACGAGTCCGGTGATGCGAAGTGCATCCACAACGCGGCCACCGGGCGCGAACAGCACCTCCCACACGTCATCACCCCGACGGTCGGGCGCCGCCGGAGCGCCGTCGTCGTCGGTGCCGGGCCCGCCGGCCTCGAGGCGGCCCGGGTGCTCGGCGAGCGGGGTCATCACGTGGTCCTCCTCGAGGCGGCTGACCGGCCGGGCGGACAGGTGTTGCTCGCCTCCTCGACCGTGCGACGACGTGACCTCATCGGGATCATCGACTGGCGGGTCGCCGAGGCGAAGCACGCCGGGGTGGAGTCTCGATACGGCGTCTATGCCGACGTCGACACCATCCGTGCCGAGTCTCCGGACGTCGTCGTCATCGCCACCGGCGGGGTGCCGGACCGATCCTTCCTCACGACCGGTGAGGAGCTGGTGCTCGACACCTGGGACGTGCTGGGCGGCATGGGGAGGGTGCGAGCAGGCGACCGCGTGCTGGTCTACGACGATCACGGCGCCGAGCCGGCCCTGGACGCGGCCGAGCAGCTCGCGTGCTTCGGTGCCGCGGTGGAGCTGGTGACCCCGGAACGCATGGTGGGTGTCGGTGTCGGCAGCGCCAACAGTCCCGCCTACCTGGCCGCCTTCGTCGAGCACGACGTCGAGACGACGCTCGCCCGCCGGCTGGTCGGCGTGCACCGCGCCGGGCCCGGTGGGGACGGCCGGCTGATCGCCACCATCGGCAGCGACTACAGCGGCACCCTCGTCGAACGCGTCGTCGACCACGTCGTCGTCGAGCACGGCACCGTCCCCAACGACGAGGTCTACCACGCCTGTGTGCCGTTCTCGACGAACCTCGGCGAGGTCGACCACGGCGCGCTCCTCGCAGGCACCGCGCAGGACGTCAGCGCCAACCCCGCAGGTGACTTCGCCCTCTTCCGGATCGGCGATGCCGTCGCCAGCCGCAACATCCACGCTGCCGTCTACGACGCGCTGCGCCTCTGTATCACCGTGTGACCCAAGGAGCCATCATGACCACGATCGAAACCAGACCCAACACCACCGGCGCCAGCGAGTCCGTCGAGAAGCTGCTCTCAGCCCTCGATACGCGCCAGCCCGGCCGATCCCTGCCCGGCCCCCTCTACGCCGACCCCGACCTGCACGAGCTCGACCTGACCCTGCTGTGGTCGCGCCAGTGGATCCTCGTCGGCTCGGTCGCGGAGATCCGCGAGCCGGGCGACTACTTCGTCGTGGAGCTGGGCCGGGCCTCCGTGATCGTCGTGCGTGATGACGACGAGCAGGTCGGCGCCTTCCGCAACGTATGCCGCCACCGCGGCTCGCGGCTGCTCACCGACAGTCACGGGTCGGTCGGCAACATCGTGTGCGGCTACCACAGCTGGACCTACGGGACCGACGGTCGGCTGCTGCACGCTCCCCAGCTGCGCGACGGCGTGGACCCGGCCTGCCTGGGCCTGGGGCGGGTGCACGTCCGGGAGGTCGGAGGCCTGATCTTCGTCTGCCTGGCCTCCGGTGTCCCAGAGGCGCCCGCCGACCTCGATGACGTGGCGGCGACCATCACGCCGTACCTGATGCCCCACCGGCTCGACCGGGCCAAGGTCGCGGCGCAGATCGACATCGTCGAGGGCGGCAACTGGAAGCTCACCATGGAGAACAACCGGGAGTGCTACCACTGCGAGGGGGGACATCCCGAGCTGCTGTGCACGTTCTTCCCCACCTACGGTCTCACCGACGCACAGATCCCGGCCCGGCTGCGTCCCGCCCACGACCGGTTCCTGCTGGCCGAAGCCGAGCTGAACCGGGTCTGCGAGCAGCACTCGCTGCCCTACGCGCTCGTGCAGGATCTCGCCGAGCGCCCGGTCGGTTTCCGGATCGCCCGCGAGCCGCTCGATCGTGCCGGCGAGTCGTTCAGCCGGGACGGCGCCCGCATGGTCGGCCGGTTGCTCGGCGACCTGACCGAGCCGCGGCTGGGCCGGTGCACGCTGCACACTCAGCCGAACGGCTGGGTGCACCTGCTCGCCGACCACGCCGTCACCTTCACGGCGCTCCCACTCGCCGTGGACCGG
Source organism: Micrococcales bacterium (assembly GCA_030452775.1). Taxonomy (GTDB): domain Bacteria; phylum Actinomycetota; class Actinomycetes; order Actinomycetales; family Dermatophilaceae; genus JAKDLQ01. The sequence continues at coordinate 8,083 of JAKDLQ010000094.1, forward strand.
ACGCTGGTGCGCACCACGTGGCTGGTCCACGAGGACGCGGTCGAGGGCGTCGACTACGACCTCGACACCCTCACCGAGGTGTGGCGGCATACGAACGAGCAGGATGCGGCGTTCGTCACCCAGACCCAACGTGGCGTCACCGACCCGGCATACGTCCCTGGCCCCTACACCGAGGCGGAGCAGCAGGTCGACGACTTCGTGTCGTGGTACGTCGCGCGGATGCGAGAAGAGGTCGCCCGATGACACAGCTTCCCGCCGACGACTCCTTCGCCGGCTCGGCCGTCTCACTGCCCGCCCC
>JAKDLQ010000095.1 GCA_030452775.1 Micrococcales bacterium
CCGCCATCAAGAAGGCCGCCTGACCAACCGCCCAAGGTTTAATCGCAAGCTCAGAAGCTCGCGCTCGACGCCTAACTCGAAAATCAAGGTGAGCGGGCGGGTCTGATCGCGCGCCGAACGCGGTGGGTTGTGTTGGCGTTGGGGTGTGCGGGTTCAGGCTGCGGGGCTGAGGGTGACCTGGTAGCCGAGCGCTTCGAGTTCGCGGATCTGGGTGTGTTTCTTGTGTTCTGGCCTGATGCGGGAGTCGTAGAAGTCGGGGCCGAGGTCGTGGAAGGTGGCGGTCTCATCCGAGAGTAGGTGCCAGATGATGACCAGGATGGAGCGTCCGACCGCGACGACGTCCTCTAATCCCCGAGTTTCCAACGATCTCGGGTTTTCGGTGGCTGGCCCCGAGTGGGTTGACGCGGATTCCCTCGTGGGCACGCAGATCCGGTGTTTGACTCCGGACCCGAAAACGCCGATAGCCCAAAGCATGGCGAATCTGTACAAGAAGGTGATCAGTGGCCGGCCGTACTGGTACGGCCGGAGATGGGCTGGGTCGACGGCGAACCGAAGGTGGTCTCGCAGCGGTACCTCGGCACCGCGGCAGAAATCGAGGTGCTGCTAGAGGGCCGGGAGAAGGCGATGCCGCCCGTCCGGCCTGGACTCGGCACCTACCTGACGCTGGTCACGGCCTCGGGCTGGTAGTCACCCGCGAGGCGGCGTCTCGCGGCTGTCACACGCCTACCCTGGCAACAAGCCCGACCTCACCCAGTTCGACGCGTCGGCGACCTCGATGAAAGTGGATTCGAGCCGCCCGCTCGGTCGCACGTCGAATCGTGGCTCGATCATCGATCTCACCCCTTCACGGCTCACCGGTCCATAGGGCGGCACGGCAGGACAGGCCCTACTCTGACGATGTGCGTATCGATATAGACGACCTGCTGGCCGAGCGGGAGGACCGGCTCCAAGCAGCGCTCGCGGAGCTGACCAAACCGGCCGGCGAGGTCGGCACGATCTCGTTCGGCAAGCGCGTCGGCGAGGGGACCTCGATGGCGGTCGACCGTCTCACCGCGGTGTCGACGCAGGAGCATCTGCTCGCGATGCTGGAGGACGTCCGGCGGGCCCGACAGCGCGTGGCGCAAGGCAGCTACGGCCTGTGCGAGGTGTGCGGGAAACCGATCCCCGAGGAACGGCTCGAGGTGCGCCCCTGGGCGGTCCGGTGTGTCGAGCACAGCTGAGCTGAAACGGACCTCAGCGACCTCCGATGTCTCGCGTCTGTTCCAGGGCCAGGGGTAACGGCCTTGACAGGCTAACGTCGTTAGCCTTACCCTGAGGCTAACGACGTTAGCCAAGGAGGCGATGACAATGACAATAGACGGGGCGGTGCACTACCGACGTCCGGGCTGGCTCACGAGAAACGTCCTGAACCGGGTGGTCGCCTGGCTCACCCGACGGGGAGTCAGCATCTGGGGGAGTCGGGTGATCGAGGTGAAGGGCCGGCGCAGCGGGCTGCCGCGGCAGGTGCCGGTCAACCTCCTGTCGATCGACGGGACCCACTACCTGGTGGCGCCACGTGGCAACGCCGAGTGGGTCCGCAACGTCCGTGCTGCCGGGGGGCATCTCGACCTGCTGCTCGGGCGGTCCCGCGAGCATCGGGTCGCGACGGAACTCGCCGACGGGGACAAGGCCGACATCCTGCGGCCCTACCTGCGGCGCTGGAAGGCCGAGGTCGGCGCGTTCTTCGACGGCGCCCACGCCGACTCGAGCGACGCCGAGCTGCAACGGATCGCGCCGCGGCATCCCGTCTTCCGGCTGTCGTCGCGGTGAGCGCTGCACCGGCACGCGCGCATCGCTCGGAGCGGGAGGCCGAGATCGTCGCTACCGCACGCCGGATCCTCGAGGCCCAGGGGCCCGACGCGCTGACGATGCGCCGGATCGGTGACGAGGTCGGCATGCGGGCGCCCTCGCTCTACAAGCACTTTCCCGGCAAGCGGCACGTCGAGGCGGCTCTCGTCGAGGACGCCTTCGCGGAGATGGGTGCCGCGCTCCACCGGGCGGTCGCGCGACCCGGCCGGCGCGGTCCCGTGGCTGCCATCCTGGCGGCATACCGCGAGATGGCGCTGGCGAACCCGCACATCTACCGCCTGGCGACGGGGCCGGACCTGCCGCGCGACCTCTTGACCCCCGGGCTCGAGGCGTGGTCCGGCGAGCCGTTCTTCCTCGCGACGGGGGAGCCGCACGTCGCACAGGCCTTGTGGGCCTTCTCCCACGGCATGGCGATCCTCGAGATCGAGGGGCGGTTCATGGACGCCTCCAACCTTGACCGCACATGGCGCTCGGGCGCACAGGCGTTCTCGCTCCCCTGATGCGTATGCCGCTCAGCTGGCGAGCGCTCGCGAGCTGACCGTCGCCGACGCCGCCTCGCCGTGCCGTTGCTCCACGTCGTCGACAACGCTGAGCCAGCGGCATCGGGGCATCGGAGGCGGGCTCGACCGCGTCAGCGACCGCTGTCTTGATGCATGGCTGGACGAGCAGCCGGCATGAGCGTGTGGGAGGCGACGGCACCCCGGGCCCGACGGCGGCGAGAAGGGGCCGGGACCTCAGTCGACGTGCGGATCGAAACCGTGCTGCTGTAGGTCGGCGAGGACCGCAGCGGCGTGCTCGGGGCCCTTCGTCTCGACCCGCACACCGATCTCCACCTCGTGTATCCCTAGCGGGACAGCAGTCCGCACGTGCTCGATCTCGAGCACGTTTGCCTCGGCCCTGGCCAGGTGGTCGAGCAGCGACGCGAGCGAGCCCGGTCGATCCGGCACCCGCACCCGGAACTGGAGGTACCGTCCCCCGGCCGTCAGCCCGTGACGGATGATGCGCAGCAGCAGGAGCGGATCGATGTTGCCGCCGGACAGGACGGCAACCACCGGGCCGTCGACGGTGCCGGGGTCCGCGTCGAGAAGCATCGCTGCGCTCGCCGCGCCGGCCGGCTCGACGACGAGCTTGGCCCGCTCGAGCAGATAGGTGACAGTGCGCGAGAACTGCTCCTCGCTGACAGTGCGGAAGCCATCGACCAGCTGCTCGATGATCGAGAACGGCACCTCGCCCGGGCATCCCACGGCGATGCCATCGGCCATGGTTGTCATCTTGGCCAGCGCCACCGGGTGCCCCGCCTGCAGCGAGGACGGATACGCCGCCGCCTGCTCCGCCTGCACTCCGAGGATGGTGACGTCGGGCTTGAGCGCTTTGACCGCCGTCGCGATGCCGGCGAGCAGCCCGCCGCCGCCGACGCAGACGATGATCGTGCGGACATCGGGACACTGATCGAGGATCTCCAGACCGCACGTGCCGGCGCCCGCCACGATGTCGGGGTGGTCGAACGGATGGATGAGCACGGCGCCAGTCTCCGCCTCGAACTGTTTGGCCCGGGTCAGGCACTCATCGATCGTCGAGCCGTGTTGCTCGACCTGCGCGCCGTATCCCTGGGTGGCGAGCAGCTTGGGCAGCGGCGCGCCGTGCGGCATGAAGACCGTCGAGCGGAGCCCGAGCATCTGCGCGGCCAGCGCCACGCCCTGGGCATGGTTGCCGGCGCTGGCGCACACCACCCCCCGCGCCTTCTCCTCGTCGCTGAGCCGCGCCATCCGGTTGTAGGCACCGCGGATCTTGAAGGAGCCGGCCCGTTGGAGGTTCTCGCACTTGAGATAGGTCGGGGCTCCGATGCGTTCAGCGATCCCACGATTGTGCTCAAGCGGCGTGCGACGGGCAACGCCGTCGAGCAGCCGCTGGGCCGCGAGGACGTCATCGAGACAGACGGGCAGCGTCGAGGTCGCCATGGGACCCCACCCTACTCGTGCCTGCGCGGTGGGGTGTGGTCTCGCCGCGACGCGGTAGGCGGCCGGGCGTCACACGGCACACGGCATACGGCATGCTCACGATGCCGTATGCCGCCCAGCCGGCGTCCGAGTCGGCCAGGGGCCGTGCGGCTAGGCTCGTGTCGTGGACGGGGACGTGCAGGTGCAGGGCGCCGGGCCGGTATCGGGTCGGGTCCTCACTTTGCCCAACGTCCTGTCGATGATCCGGCTTGCCGGCTTGCCGCTCTTCCTCTGGGCGATCGTGACCGAGCACGATGTCTTGGCCGTCATCATCCTCGTGGCATCGGGTATCACCGACTACCTCGACGGCAAGATCGCTCGCAGCTTTGCGATGGAGTCCAGGCTCGGCCAGTTCCTCGACCCGCTCGCGGATCGGCTCTACATCTTCACCACGCTCGTTGGGCTTGCGTGGCGCGACATCATCCCCGTGTGGCTGCTCAGCATCCTCATTGCTCGCGAGCTCGCCATGACGCTGATGCTGCTCTACCTCCGCAGTCGTGGTCAGATCGGCCTACCTGTGCACTTCGTCGGCAAGGCTGCCACGTTCAACCTGCTCTACGCCTTCCCGCTGCTGCTCCTCGCGGACCGCGCCGACTGGATCGGGGAGATCGCTCGACCCATCGGCTGGGCGTTCGCGTGGTGGGGAATCGTCCTCTACTGGTTCGCCGCCATCCTCTATGCGCTCCAGGCCAGGTTCGTGCTGTCCCGACTCCCCAAGTCCCCTCCATGAGTTCGTCGTGAGCACGCCGCCGAGCACACCGCCGGATCCGGCCGGACGCCGACCCGATGCCTCGATGTCCCTCATCACCGAGCTGCTCGAACGACCCCTCGACCCGAGCTATCAGGCGGCGGCTGACCGCCGGGTGGCCGCAGGCCTCCCGGGCCCCACGTCCACCCGCACGGTCCTGGTCATCATCATGGTCCTGCTCACCGGCTTCCTCTTCGCCGTCGGGGCCAGGTCGTTGCGTCCCACCCCGACGGCCACCGCCACCGTCAAGGATGACCTGGTCCAGCGGATCGAGAGCCTGCAGGCCCTCGGAACGCGACAGGAGTTCGAGCTCCGGAGCCTCGGCAAGTCGGTCCGCGACCTCGAGGCGCGCGGCTTGAGCCAGTCCGGCCTCAGCGGCCTCACCGATCGGATCGAGACCGTCGCCGTGCAGGCCGGGGCGGTGCCGCTCACCGGACCGGGTCTGACCCTGACCCTCGACGATGCGCCGGACACCGACGGCGCCGCCGACGCCGGGACCCGGCCAGGCGGCGGGTTCGTCCCCGGGCGGGTCTCTTCCGCCGACCTGCAGATCATCGTCAACGGGCTCTGGGCCGCGGGGGCGGAGGCCATCTCGATCAACGGCCATCGGCTGACGTCGACGGCAGCCATCCGCTTTGCCGGTCAGGCGATTATCGTCGACTTCCGGCCCTTGTCCCGGCCTTACACGATCACTGCGCTGGGTGACGCGGACCAGATGCGTTCACGCTTCGACTCCGCGTTCGGTGGGCTGTACCTGCAGCAGCTCACCGAACAGTTCGCCATTGCCGCGACCTGGATGAACTCCGGCAGACTGCGCGTGCCGGGCAACCCCTCGCTCCGGGTCTCGTTCGCACGACCGCTGTCCGGCGACGTAGGCTCGGCCATCGGCGCTGACGCGTCCCGGGGCCCGACGCGGTCCGAGGAGGCCACACCGTGATGCTGCCAGCCCCCGGGTACGTAGCCGTCGCGAGCCGGAAGGGCGCAGCGTGATCCCAGCCATCGGGTTGCTCATCGGACTGGCGGTGGGACTTTTCCTCGACCCGGCGGTCCCGGTATGGCTCCAGCCTTATCTTCCCATCGCCATCATCGCTGCTCTCGACGCCGTGTTCGGCGGCGTCCGGGCCGTCTTGGATGGGATCTTCAACGACAAGGTCTTCGTCATATCGTTCCTGTCCAACGTGGTGGTGGCCGCCCTCATCGTCTTCCTCGGCGACCAGCTGGGGGTCGGGGCGCAACTGTCCACAGGAGTCGTCGTCGTGCTCGGCGTACGCATCTTCTCCAACGTCGCCTCGATCCGGCGTCATCTCTTCAGGGCCTGATCATGTCCAACCCATCGACCCCAGAACCAGACACGCCACTCCCTGCGCACGCCACCGACGAGACGTCCGCCCAGGGATCTGCCCCGTCCGGGCCACCGCTCGAGACCGCGGGCCGGGGTGTGTGGCGCCGCCTGCTCCGGATCGCCAGCCCGCGGGCCACCAAGGCCAATGTCCTGGTCACCGTCCTTGCCGTCCTGCTCGGCGTCGGCATCGCGACCCAGGTGCAACTGACCCAGGAGCGAGGCCTCAGCGAGCTGAGTCAGAGCGACCTGATCCGCGTCCTCGACGACGTTTCAGTGCGCTCCTCCCGGCTCGATGCGCAGCTGCGCGAACTCGAGGCGACCCGCGATCGGCTCAAGAGCGGCATCGACACCACCGGAGAGGCCCTGGCTCAGGCCAAGAAGCGATACGACACCCTGGGGATCCTGGCCGGCACGCTGGGCGCCGAGGGGCCCGGCATAACCATGACGATCACCGATCCCAGGCACGCAGTGTCCGCTCCGATCGTGCTCGACCTCATCCAGGAGCTCCGTGATGCCGGGGCCGAGGCGATCGAGGTGGGGGGCGTGCGCGTCGTGGCGTCCTCGTTCGTCGTGGACGGCAAGAGAGGGCTGCTCATCGACGGAACAGCGGTCAAGCGCCCGACTCTGGTCAAGGCGATCGGCGACGCCACGACGTTGTCCTCGGCCATGGCCATCCCCGGCGGGATCATCGAGACAGTGCGCCAGAAAGGCGCCTCGGCAACGGTGAAGGAGCTCGAGCGCATCAAGATCACCAGTGTGCACCAGCCGAGGCCGATGCCTCACGTGACGATGGCAGAGTAGCGCCGCCACGCGCTCCTTCGAGTGAATCCCTCACGCCAGTTCGGGCCAATCCGAGTTGCAGACGCCCCGGGCCGACCTCAGCGGCAGATCTGACCCGAAACCTGCATTGTGGCCCGGTCCATGGCATCCTCTCAGGTGTCGACCCGTCAGGGCCCATCACCACCGCCACCAGTAACCGCCACCAGTACAGGAGCAGGATTGCCATGAGCGACTTCGCGTACCCGTCGGACCTCCGCTACACCAGTGACCACGAGTGGATGCGAGTCGGTGAGGACGGCACGGTGCGGATCGGCATCACCGACTTCGCCCAGGACGCACTCGGCGACGTCGTCTACGTGTCCATGCCGGCCGCCGGAGACTCGGTGAGTGCGGGCGACGCGTGCGGCGAGGTCGAGTCGACGAAGTCCGTCAGCGACATCCATGTCCCAGTCGACGGCGAGATTGTGGCCGTCAACGATGCCCTCGACGGCACTCCCGAGCTCGTCAACTCCGATCCCTACGGGGAGGGGTGGATGTTCGAGGTGAGGCCCGCCGACCTGGCGGTCGTCGAGACCTTCATGGACTCCACGGCATACGCGGCATCGGTGTCCTGACTCGTTGCGGGCGCGTCGCGACGACCGCCGTGCGCAGGGACCGGTGAACTATCGTTAGACATCAGCACTGATGCCTGGCGTGACTTGAGGAGGTTTGCATCGTGAGCGACCACAACGAGCAGGGCCAGTTCGATGAGGACCCCCGGACCATGCGTTTCCACGGGGTTCCTGCGGCCGACGAGCAGGCCGAGGTCTTCGATGCCCGCGGACTCAGCGCCGAGGATCAGGCAACGATCGAGGCGCTGCGTGCTGGGACTGCCGTCCTCATCGTCCAGCGCGGCCCCAACGCGGGTGCCAGGTTCCTCCTCGATGATGCCGAGGTGACGTCCGGGCGCCATCCCGATTCGGACATCTTCCTCGATGACGTCACCGTTTCGCGCAAGCACGCGCACTTCATCCGGACCGACGCGGGATACACGGTGCGAGACGCCGGCTCGCTCAACGGCACCTATGTCAATCGTGAGCGGATCGACGAGGTGGCGCTCCACACCGGCGACGAGGTCCAGATCGGTAAGTTCCGCCTGGTCTACTTCGGCGCCTGATTTCGGACCCGATGCCTGCTCCATCGAGCTCTGCCCGCGACGCATCGCCGGCTCGGCTCACCATCGGCAAGGTGCTGGCCCGACTGCGCACGGACTTTCCGGACATCTCGCCGTCGAAGATCCGCTTCCTCGAGGCGGAGGGCCTCATCACCCCGAGGCGCACGAGTTCCGGCTACCGAACCTACTCGGAGGCGGACGTGTCCCGGCTGCGGTACATCCTGGTCGCGCAGCGAGAGCGTTACTGGCCACTGAAGGTGATTCGTGAGGCTCTCGATGCCATCGACCGCGGTCTTGCCGACCCTGGTGCCTCCGACGGGCTCCCGCGACCTCCGGCTCCGGCCCTCGACCCGGACGCCCCGACGCCAGATCAGCTCAGGGCCACCAACTCGGTCCGGCTCACCGGACCGGAGTTGCGCACGTCGACCGGGATCGACAAGGAGACCTTCGCTGCGCTCCAGACCTT
>JAKDLQ010000096.1 GCA_030452775.1 Micrococcales bacterium
GACTGTGAGGAAGCCGCTGATGGCGTCGTGATATTGACCGTGCTGCTCGGCGAGGCGGTCGACCTTGGTGCAGAGGGGGGGGTCGCCGAGACGGATCTTCTCGTAGAGGCCGCCCGGGCTCTCGGTGAGCTCGATGTGGTCCTGGAAGTCGTGATGGAGCTCGGCCAGCGCCGCCCGGACCCGCTCGCGCCACGCCCCGCCGCGGGCGATCGGGGCGGCCAGGGCCTCGTCGACCGCCGCCACCGAGTCTCGAAGCTCGGCCCGGTGGACGCGCACCCGCTCGAGGTAGGCCGCGAGGTCCGCGTTGACAGTTGCCGTATCCGTGTCCATGACGATCTCCCAGGGTGAGGTTCCATGGTCCCCTGCGCAGCAGCGCCCGTCCAGCCCTGGGCACCGCTGCGACCGGGCGATCATCGCCACGATCGAGTCGGCCGGGGCGATAGCGGCGGCCGGGGCGATAGCGTGGAGTGCATGGCCAGGACCGCGCGCAACGTGCTTGGTGGCGAGCTCGAGGAGTGCAGTCGCGACCCGCTCACAGGCTTCTACCGCGACGGGTGCTGCACGACCGGACCGGAGGACCGGGGCAGCCACACGATATGTGCCGTCGTGACCGCCGAGTTCCTTGAGCACCAGCGCAGCGTCGGCAACGACCTGGTCACCCCGATGCCGGAGTGGCGCTTCCCGGGGCTCGCGCCCGGCGACCGCTGGTGCGTCGTCGCGGCGCGGTGGCTCGAGGCTCATCAGGCCGGCTGCGCGGCGCCGGTCGTCCTCGCGGCCACGCACGAGCGGACGCTCGACGTGGTGCCGCTCCAGCTGCTGCAGGCCTACGCTGCCGACATTCCCGACGATCCGAGCTCCCTGCTCTGATCTGTGAGACGTTTGGCCCCAACGACCCCGCCCCGAAAGGATATGACGATGGAGATCTTCGACAAGGCGAAGCAGAAGGCCGATGATCTCGGCCTGCCAGAGAAGGCCGAACACGTGCAGGAGGCTGCGACCAAGGCCGCCCACCAGGCCATGGAGAAGGTCGCCGACCTCGCCGAGCAGAACCGTGACAAGGTCGCGGGCGCGCTCGACAAGGCGACCCACGCCATCGACGAGAAGACCCATGGCAAGTACCACGACACGGTGAGCAAGGCCGCCGGGGCCGTCACCAAGGGTGTCGACAAGCTCGCCGGGCAGGGTTCGGGACGCAAGCCGGGGGCGCCGGGCTCGGAGCCGGATGTCCCGGAGCCCAAGAGCCCCGAGACCGACGAGTGGAAGCCCCCGTCCGACATCCCTCCGGCCGACCCGGTCTGAGCTGAGGTGGTGTTCGGCAGGCGACGTCGCGGGTCGTTGATCAGAGCCGCGCGATGACCTCGTCGAGCATCGCTTCGGTCAGCTTGCCGGTGAAGGTGTTCTGCTGGCTCACGTGATAGCTGCCGAGGAGCCGGACCTCGCCGCCTGTTCTCGTGGTCAGGGTGGCCTGCGCCCCGTGCCCGAAGCGCGGCTTGGGGCGAGGCACGTCCCAGCCTCGCCGCCGGGCCGCGCCGAGCGCCGCGTCCCAGCCGAACGAACCGAGGGCGAGCATCGACTCCAGGTGCGGCTCGGCGAGCTCGAGGTCCCGGTCGAGCCAAGGGGCGCACGTGTCTCGCTCCGTGGTGCTGGGCCGGTTCGCCGGCGGCGCGCACCGGACCGCCGCGACGATGCGCACCCCGGTGAGCTCGAGCCCGTCCCCGCTTGCCCACGACAGCGGCTGGTTCGCGTAGCCGGCGCGGTGGAGGGCGGCATACAGCCAGTCCCCCGCCCGGTCGCCGGTGAACATGCGTCCGGTCCGGTTGCTGCCGTTGGCCGCCGGTGCGAGCCCTACGACGAGCACGCGCGCCGACGGGTCGCCGAACGACGGTCCCGGCCGCCCCCAGTAGGGCTGGTCGGCGAAGGATGCCCGCCGTCCCGACACCGCCACCGACTCGCGCCATTGGACCAGGCGCGGGCAGGCGCGGCAGACGCTGACGCGTGCGTCGAGCTCCGCGATCCCCGCTGCCGAGGTGGCCAGCCGCCGCACCTGCGCCCTGGTGCGCGCCACGGGGGTGTCCGGCTGCGCCGGGTCGCCGGGCCAGCCCGTCCCGGGAGGGACGGGCGAGGGGAAGAGTTCGCCGGTGATCGGGTGCGGGTCCAGGCTGCTCACGAGACCAACCATGCCGTATGCCGCCCACCCACCTGCCGGTCCCGACCTGGGATCGCGTGGTGCCAGACCCAGCGTGATCCTTGAGAGGCGGCGCAGACCGCGGACGTCGGGTCGAGGTAATACCTCGCGGCCGGGCGCGACCGATTACCTCCAACCGCCGACGGAGGGGCTGGGACTCGGCTCACGCGTCGCTGGTTGAGCCTCTGGCCCGGTCAGGTGGCAGGCTGGTGCCATGTCGGCCACCACCGTTGTCCTGTTCGGCGCCACCGGCGATCTCGCCAAGCGCAAGCTGCTCCCCGGGATGCTGCACCTGCACGAGGCGCAGCTGCTCGCCGGGCTGCGCATCGTCGCGACCTCGCTCGAGGACCTGAGCCGCGAGCAGTTCCTCGAGATCGTCTTCGCGTCGGTCCGCGAGCACAGCACCCACGCCGTCACCGACGACGACCTGCGGGAGTTCGCGGAACGCATCCACTGGGTGCCGGGATCCGCCGGCACCCAAGGGATCCGGGCCGCGGTCGACGAGTCGGAGGCGATCCTCGGGCCGGAGTCGGTGCGGCTGCACTACCTGGCCGTGCCGCCCAAGGCCGCTCTGTCCGTCGTCGACGAGCTCGATGAGGTCGGCCTCGTCGAGCGCAGCCGGATCGTCATGGAGAAGCCCTTCGGCGTCGATCTGGAGTCCGCCCGCGCGCTCAACGCCGAGCTGCACCGGGTCTTCGATGAGGAGCAGATCTTCCGCATCGACCACTTCCTCGGCAAGGAGGCGGCGCAGAACATCCTTGCCTTCCGCTTCGCCAACGGTCTCTTCGAGCCGATCTGGCACCGCAACCACATCGACCACGTCCAGATCGACGTGCCCGAGACCCTCGGACTCGAGCAACGCGCCGACTTCTACGAGGCGACGGGCGCCTACCGGGACATGGTCGTGACGCACCTCTTCCAGGTGCTCGCCTTCACCGCGATGGAGCCGCCGACCGCCCTCGAGCCCTACGCGATCAGCGAGGAGAAGAACAAGGTCTTCCGCTCCATGCTGCCGCTCGAGCCGCACCACGTGGTCCGCGGGCAGTACCTCGGATATCGCGATACCCCCGGTGTGAAGTCGGACTCCGACACCGAGACCTTCGTCGCGCTCAAGTGCTATGTCGACAACTGGCGGTGGGCCGGCGTGCCCTTCTTCCTGCGCACAGGGAAGAAGCTGGCCGCCGGCGCCCGGATCATCTCGATCGCCTTCAAGGAGCCGCCGCGCTCGATGTTCCCGGAGGGATCGGGCGTCGGCGACAACGGGCCGGATCACCTCACCTTCGACCTGGCGGACCGGTCGCGGATGTCGCTGTCCTTCTATGGCAAGCGCCCCGGACCCGGCATGAGGCTGGACAAGCTGTCGATGCAGTTCTCCATGCAGGAGACCGACTGGGCCGGCAACATCCTCGAGGCCTACGAGCGGCTCATCTACGACGCCGCGCGCGGCGATCGCACACTCTTCACCTCGGCCCAGGGCATCGAGCGGCTCTGGGAGATCAGCCAGCCCCTCATCGAGCGTCCGGCGCCCGTACGCCCCTACGACCCGGGCACCTGGGGTCCCAACCAGATCCACCAGCTCATCGCCCCGTGGACCTGGCGGCTGCCCTTCGAACGGCGCTGGCGCGACCCCAACACCTACGGCGCCTGAATCCTCGTCGCGGACGATCTGTCTCGGCGGTGACGATCTGTCTCCGCGGTGACGATATATCGCCCCTCCTCGAGCAATATCGTCCCCCTCGATCAGGATCGCCTCCCTCGGCGCCTCTCTCGCCCGGGTAGCGGACCCCGGGTGCGGCCTGCGGGTCCGGAGCGATCGGGGGCAGCATCATCCCCGCACATCCCACAGATGATGCCGCACGTCGTGCGCGAAGTACTGCGCGAGGGTCTCTGCCGTGAATCGGGACCCGTTGCTGCGCAAGGCCGGCCACTGCCATTGCTCCCCCTCGGGCAGGCCGTATGCCGCCGACGCCGCGCCCAGCGAGTCCGTGACCTCCCGCTCGACCACCCGCGGGTCGCGGCGCCAGTACTGGCCCTGCGTGGCGGCCGCGTCCTGGTCCCAGTCGGCGAAGGTCGCGAGATCGCCGCCACCGCCGAGGATCTGCGCCAGGCGCCCGGTCATCACCTCGCACACATCCCGGACGTGGCACGCGTACTCCAGCGGGGACCAGACCCCGGCGAAGGGGCGAGCGCGGACATCCGGGCGACCCAGCACGGCGGCATACCGGCTCTTCGCATCGGCGAGGATCGCTGCCGCGTCCTCGCCTCGGACGATCGCGGCGTCGAAGCCGCAGTCGGGGCAGCGCCGTGTCAGCACCCAGGTCCAGTCGGTCCCGCAACGCCGGACGGGACCGGGGTCAGGGGGCGCGGCGTCCGTCATCTCGCCAGCCTAGGTCGGCGCGCCTCCGGTAGCGTGCGACAGTGCTCAGAGATTCGTTGCCGTGGATCATCGTCGGCGTCGTCGTGCTGGCGCTGATCACCGGTGGGGTGGTGCTCGCTCGCGCAAGGGCCAACCCGATGTCGGCGCTCAACCTGCGCCGCCGGCGACCTGGGCGTGACCACTTCCGTCACGGGGACGTGGCCGAGGCTCCACCCAAGCACGCGGCGATCATCGTCAACCCGATCAAGGTCGCCGACCTGGCCATGATCAAGGAGCGGATCACGAGCTCGTGCCATGCGCGCGGCTGGGGGGACCCGCTCTTCCTCGAGACGACGGTCGCCGACCCCGGCCGGGGTCAGGCGCAGGAGGCCATCCGGTCCGGTGCCGAGGTCGTGTGCAGCCTCGGCGGCGATGGGACCGTGCGCTCCGTGGCAAGCGGTCTCATCGGCACCGGGATGCCGCTCGGCATCCTGCCCGCCGGCACCGGCAATCTCCTCGCCCGCAACCTCGACCTGCCCGTCGTCGATTTCGACAAGGCGATCGCGGTCGCCCTGACGGGACGCAACCGTCGCATCGACACCGGCGAGCTGCTCATCGGCGAGACGGACGAGGACGGGGACGCCATCGATGGCGGCGAGCTGACGAGACACCAGTTCCTCGTCATGGGCGGGATCGGCATGGATGCGCTCATCATGGGCGACACCAACGATGCGCTGAAGAAGACCGTCGGCTGGCCCGCCTATCTGCTCTCCGGCGCCCGGCACCTCGTCTCCCCCGAGTTCCGCGTGCAGATCCGGACCGACACGGAGGCACCTTTCAGGCGGCGAGCGCGGGCTGTCGTCATCGGCAACTGCGGCAAGCTTCTCGGCGGCCTCGTGCTCATGCCGGACGCACGGGTCGACGATCGGCAGCTCGACGTCCTCATCGCCTCTCCCAGAGGCTTCGTCGGGTGGGCGCCGGTCTTTGCCCGGATGATCACCAGACGGCGCAAGGGCCACCCGACGCTAGATCACAAGGTGTGCCGCGAGATCCGGGTGCGGGCCGACCGCCCGCTGCCGGTCCAGGTGGACGGTGACGTCATCGGAGAGTCGACCGAGGTCAACGCCGCAGTGCACCCGGCCTCGCTCACGGTCCGCGTCAGCCAGGCCTGAGGCCTCGGCTCAGGCGAACAGCGCCTCCCCCCACCACTCACCGGGTTTCATGCCGGGCGGGCAGGCGAAGACTGCGGAGCCGTTGTGCACGATGTACTCGTTGAGGACATCGGCCTTGGCAAGGGCGCGTTGCATGGGCACGAACTGCTTGGCCGGGTTGCGCACGTAGGCGATGAAGAAGAGGCCCGCATCGAGGTGTCCGACCCCGTCGGTGCCATCGGTGAAGTTGTATCCGCGACGCAGGATCCGTATGCCGCCGAGCTGGCTCTCGTGGACGAGCCGCACATGCGCGGCGACCGGGATCGCCGGATCCCCGTCGGGACCCTTCCTGGAGAAGTCGATGGGGTCGAACTCCTTGTCCTGGCCGAGCGGAGCCCCCTCCTTCTTGTCCCGCCCGATGATGTCCTCCTGCTCCTGCAAGGTGGTGCGGTCCCACACCTCGATATGCATCCGGATCCGCCGGGCGACGAGATACGAACCGCCGGCCATCCAGTCGGCCCGCCCGCCGGGATCGTCGCCTGCGTCGACCCAGACATGCTCGGCGAGGCCGACCGGGTCCTCGGCCTTGAGGTTGCTGGTGCCGTCCTTGAAGCCGAACATGTTGCGCGGGGTGCTCTGGGCGGTCGAGGTCGACGAGGTGCGGCCGAAGCCGAGTTGGGACCAGCGCACCGACACGATACCGAAACCGAGGCGCACGAGGTTGCGCACCGCGTGGACGGCGACCTGCGGGTCGTTGGCACACGCCTGGATGCAGAGATCCCCGCCCGAGCGCGCCGGCTCGAGCTGGTCGAGCATGAATGCCGGCAGGTCAGCGAGCGCTGCCGGCTTGCGGTCCTCGAGACCGAAGCGGTCATCGAAGAGCGACGGCCCGTAGCCGATGGTGATGGTCAAGCCGGAGGCCGGGAGGTCGTAGGCCTCGCCGGTGTCCTGCGGCACCCGTTGCGGCCCGCCACCGACGAGGCCGCCAGGCGTAGCCTCTGCGCCGAGGGTCATCCGCTCGGCCGCCCGGGTCCAGGCCTTGAGCATCGCGGCGAGCGCCTCCCGGTCCTTGGTCACGACATCGAGCGCGACGAAGTGCATCCGGTCCTGGGCGGGGGTGACGATCCCTGCCTGGTGCTCGCCGTGGAACTCGATCGGCGCATCGAGGCCCGGGCCCGGGGAAGGCCCGTCGGCGGGGTGTGCTGCTGCGTCGGAAGCCCGGTCAGCGGCATACGCTCCGGCTGCTCCCGCGACCACCCCGGCGAGGGCCGCCGTCCCGGAAGCGCCGATGAGCCGACGGCGGCTGACGAAGTCGGGTGATGGGCTCATGGTGACTCCACCACCCCGGGTGTCTTGGCGACCTCCTCGGCGAGCGCGTCGAGCGAGACGGCGAGCGCCTTGAGATCGGCCTGGCTCAGGTCGGTGTAGCTCTTGAAGGCGCCGCCCGCGCGATGCGACTCGAGGAGCGTGGCGAGCTCGCGGAAGCGGGCCTCGAGCGCCTGCTGCAGCTCGGGATCGCGCTCGGTGATGACCGGCCGGAGCGTCTCGAGGGCCGACTGTGATCCCTTGAGGTTGCCGTGGAAGTCCCAGAGGTCGGTGTGCGAGTAGCGCTCCTCCTCGCCCGTGATCTTGCCGGTGGCGACTTCGTCGAGCAGCTCCTTGGCGCCGTTGGCGATGTCGAGGGCGGTCGGCTCGACGTCCTTGGCCTTGGCGACGATCTCCTTGACGTCGGCGAGGAGCTGGTCGGCGATGGCGGCGGAGTCCGACTGCAGCCCGTCGACCCAGAGGTCCTTCTCGAGCCGGTGGAAGCCGGTGAACTTCATCCCGTCGGCGACGACGTCCTCGCGGCCGTCGATCCGGGGATCGAGGTCCCCGAAGCCCTCGGCGACGGGCTCGATGGTCTCCCACGGCAGGCGCGCGGTGGGATAGAGCTTCTTGGCCTTGGCGACGTCCTCGGCCTTGACCGCGGCGACGAACTGGGCCGTGCCGACGAGGAGCAGGTCGGACTGCTCGGCGACGAAGGTCCGGTAGTCGGCGATGGCCGCTGCCACCTTCGCGTCGGCACTGCCTGGCTGCGCGGTGCCCGTCACGGTGAAGGCGCCGCGGATGCCATCGCCCACCATCCCCGGCTTGCACGCGGTCTCGAATGTGCCGGGCTCGGTGATCTCGACCTTGAGCTCGCGTTCGGCGCCTGGAGCGATGTCCTCGGCCTCGCTGACGACCTGGTCGCCCTCGGCGTAGACGTAGAACTCGTTGGCCTTGGTGCCGGTATTGGTGATGCGGAAGGTGACGGTGCCGGCAGGAGCAGTGGTCGCGCTCAGCTCGCAACCCGTGTCCGTGGCGCTGACGCTGATCGGCTCTCCGGCGGCGGTCGAGTGCGTGCCGGTCGAGTGCGTGCCGGTCGAGCGCATTTCGGTTGGAGCGGTGTCGGCGCAGCCGGCCAGGGCGAGACCGACGAGCGCGGCGAGGGCGAGGGGCGCCGTGCGGCGCTGGGCGTGGCGGGGCATGAGGCTCCTGAGGTCGACGATCGGAGGTGTCGCGGCAGGGACAGGAAACCATAGGTAAGCCTTACCTAACAAGCGATGGTTCGCGATGTGTGCGCGATCCGATCGAG
>JAKDLQ010000097.1 GCA_030452775.1 Micrococcales bacterium
AGGTGGCGGGCGTAGCCGTCGAGGTCGTCGTAGTGGCTGCGGTGCGCCTCGTCGACGACGACGATGATGTTGCGCCGGTCCGACAGCAGCGGGTGTGTCTCGCCAGCCGCCCTCTCATCCTGGGACAGCCCGAACTTCTGCAGGGTGGTGAAGTAGATGCCGCCCGTGCGCCGGTCGGTGAGCTCGCGGCGCAGGTCGGCTCGCCTCGTGATCCGCACCGGGTCCTCGGCGAGCAGCCGGCTCTTTGCGAAGCCGTCGTAGAGCTGACCGTCGAGCTCGGTGCGGTCGGTGACGAGGATGATCGTCGGATTGTGCAGCTTCGGATGCCGCTGCACCGCGTGGGTGTAGAGCTCCATCTCCATCGACTTGCCCGAGCCCTGCGTGTGCCAGACGACACCGGCCCTTCCGTCGGACTCGACCGCCTGGATCGTCGCCCCGACCGCCTTGCTGACCGCGAAGTACTGGTGCGGCTTGGCGATCCGCTTGGCCAGGCCATCGGATCCCTCGTCGAACGCGACGAAGTTGCGCATCAGCTGCAGGAAGCGCTCCTGGTTGAAGACCCCGTCGATGAGCTGGTCGAGGCCGGTGCCGAGCTCGCCGTGATCCAGCGTCGCCCCAAAGCCGAGCGGCTCACCGTCGTCTCCGACGTTCCACGGCGAGAAGTGGTTGAGCGGGGTGAACGGTGTCCCGTACTTCGCGATGACACCGTCGCTCGCGACGCTGAGCACGGCGAAGCGAAACGCCATCGGCAGCTCTCGCAGGTAGGTGCCCAGCTGCGCGTGGGCAGCCGCGACGTCGGCGGACTGGTTCCCGGCCTTCTTCAGCTCGATCACCGAAACGGGCAGGCCGTTGCAGTAGAGGACGACGTCGAAGCGCCGCTCGACCTCGCGCGAGCGCACCGTCACCTGGTTGACCGCGAGCCAGTCGTTCTCGCCCGGGTCGGTGCTGACCAGCCGGATCGTCGGGTTGTGCTCCTGCCCCTCGTCGTCGATCCAGCTGATGCCGCGGAAGCCCTCGACCATGAAGCCGTGGGTGCGCTGGTTCTCGGTCAGCGCGTCCCCGGAGGTGGGCCGGAGGATCTCGGCTGCCGCCTGCCTGAGGTAGTCCGGCGGCACGGCCGAATTGAGACGACGCAGCGCGGCCAGGAGGCGCGAGGGGAGGACGAGGTCGTCCCAGGACTCGCGCTCCCCCGAGCCGGGCGCGATTGCTTTGCCCTGTTTCGGGACCCAGCCGTGCTCGGCGAGGCCTTCGAGGGCGTAGTCCTCCCACCCCGCCTCGGACATGCCCGTCCCATCGAACACGTTCACTGTGCCACCCCCGACGTTCTCAACCATCTCAAACCACTTCCTCGACAACGCGCTCCGCGTCCTTGACCCGAATCTTCCCCGACATCAACAGCGGCAACAGCATGTCGCGTGTCGCCGCAATGCTCCTCGATTCCCTGACGTGCTGCTCCGCTGTGACGAGCAGCGGGGCAACACGCGCCTCCAGTTGGGCCAGACCATTGCCGTCAAGATCGGCAACCTCCAAGTGGTCGAAGGTGCGCATAGTGATCGTGTCAAACACCGAGCCATGAGCCATCGCCTTCGCACGTTCTGTGGCTCGAAGTACCGAGAAGTAGAGCACTCCTGGCGGCAGCTTTCCTGGGACGAACCCATAACACGACTGGTTGAACGACATCGGCTCACCAAGTCGCGCGACGGCGCCCACCGTCCCGCGAGCAGTAAGTATGACGCTGCTTGTCGGCAGCGGCTTAGCTTTCGTCTGAGCGATCGCCTCACGGCTTATGGACTCAGCCGTGTCGATGACAACCCCGAGGGACGCAGAGGCCACGTCTTTCGCGGAGGCCCAGGGGTGTTCTCCGGGCGACCAGAACTCGTCACGTTGGCGTGACGGCGTCCCACCCAACACTGGTTTGAGTACCGAACTCATGGGACGGGTAGGCAGGCCCGATACGGCTTGGTCGAAGAACGATCCAGCCAGTTCCATACTGGTGTCCCCCAAGGGGGCGTTGGCGGCGATCTTGTCGTCGAGCGCTCCCAACACCTCCGCAATCCCCTGCTGGGTGCTCAGGTCAGGCATGCGAAGTGGAACGCTAGACAGGATCGAGGTGTTGAGGTTCAGCATAGTGGCGCCTACGGCGTGTCGGACGATCCACTTCCGAGTCTCGGGAAGGCCCAATTGGTACGAGACATATTCGGCGCTGTCTGCGGAATCAGGACCGAAACTGACTCGAAGACACCCGGTGCCACAGAGCCAGCCATTGTTCTCCGCGCGGATCAGGGCTCGGCGCTCGACGTCGCCTCGACGCGAGTACACGATGTCTCCTGCGAAAAGGCGGTGACGACTTAACCTCGTGACATGGTCGCCGGAAACACGAGAAATATTGGTCTCGACGATCCTGTTATCGCCGATGTCCTTGGGCATGACAACCGGGGTCCCCTCGATCGAGTAGTCCGATGCGTGAAGTTGCGAGCCGAAGGGGCCAGTGGCGATCGCCCCTCCCCCTTTGGCACAGACGGCACCGAGGGTTGTGGACATGAAGCTCATGCGAGCGTTCCGAGTTGGGCGCGGACGATCTGCTCCAGCCTCGCCGACTCGTCGAACTGGGCGAAGAGGTCCTGGGTCAGTCTCTCGATCTTCTCCTCGATCGGCTCGCCGTCGTCCTCCACCTCCGCAGCGCCGACGTAGCGGCCAGGGGTCAGGGCGTAGTCCGAGGCCTTGATCTCCGCCAAGGTGACGCTCTTCGCGAAACCCGGCACATCGGCATACGTGAGGTCCTTCTCGGCGGCGGAAGCAGTGCCGCGCCACGCGCGGAACGTGTCCGCGATCCTGGCGATGTCCTCATCGGCGAAGCCTCGCTCGGCGCGGTCGACCATGTGGCCCAGCCCGCGGGCATCGATGAAGAGCACCTGCCCGGACCGATCCACCGAGCCGCCGTTGCCCGTGGTCTTGTCCTTGGCGAAGAACCAGACGCAGACCGGGATCCCGGTGCTGCGGAAGAGCTGGGTCGGCAGGGCCACCATGCACGAGACGAGGTCGGCCTCGACGAGCTGGGCGCGGATCTCCCCTTCGCCGCCGGAGTTGCTCGACATCGATCCGTTCGCCATGACGACGCCGGCGCTGCCGCCGGGCGCGAGCTTGCTGATGATGTGCTGGATCCACGCGTAGTTCGCGTTGCCCGCCGGTGGCACTCCGAAGCGCCACCGTGGGTCGTCCTCCTTGCGCGCCCACACCTTGATGTTGAAGGGCGGGTTCGACATCACGTAGTCCATCTCGAGCCCGGCGTGCAGGTCGATCGCGAACGTGTCGCCCCACACACTGGCGAGGTTGCCGTTGAGGCCGTGGATGGCGAGGTTCATGCGGGCCAGGCGCCAGGTGCGCTCGTTGAGCTCCTGCCCGTAGATCGAGATGGCGGTCTTGTCCTCGTCGTGGGCGGCGAGGAACTTCTCGGCCTGGACGAACATGCCGCCCGAGCCGCAGGCCGGGTCGTAGACGCGCCCGTGGGTGGGCTCCAGCACCTCGACCAGGGTGCGGACGACGCTCGGCGGGGTGAAGAACTCGCCGCCGCGCTTGCCCTCGGCGCGGGCGAACTTCTCGAGGAAGTACTCATACACCTCACCGAGCAGGTCGCGTGCCTTCGATACGCCCTCGCCGGTGAAACGGGCGCTGTTGAACAGGTCGATGAGCTCACCGAGGCGGCGCTGGTCGACGTTGTCACGGTTGTAGATCCGGGGCACCGCGCCCTTGAGCGACGGGTTCGACCCGACGAGCAGGTCCATCGCCTCGTCGACGAGCTGGCCGATGTTCCGGTGCGGCGCGCCGTCCTGCGCCGGCAGGCCCTTCGCGTGCTCGGCGAGGTAGCCCCAACGCGCGGTCGGCGCCACCCAGAACACGTTGTATGCCGTGTACTCGTCGACGTCGTCGACCTGCGGCTGGATCTGCGCCTCCGACCAGCCGTCGGCGGTGAGCTCGTCGCGGATCTGGGCGCGGCGCTCCTCGAACGCGTCGGAGACGTACTTGAGGAAGACCAGGCCGAGGATGACGTCCTTGTACTGTGAGGCGTCCATCGAGCCGCGCAGCTTGTCGGCGGCCTTCCACAGGGTGTCCTTCAGCTCCTTCATCGTCGATGGGGCGCTTGCGTCGGCCTTCTTCCTCGGCGGCATCTCAGTGTCCTTCCTTGGGGCGGTCGATGGTGAGGCTCTGTGAGGTCACGCCGTCGGTGACGGCACGCTCGAGAGCCTCCAGCTGTTCGCGTCGGGTCATCAGCGACCGACGCTCGTGCTCGATGGCGGCGAGGGCCCACGCCAGCGCTTCGCGTTGTCGTGCGGGCACCAGGCGTACGGGCCAGCGCCGCCAGTCGCGAGCGCGCGGTCCAGCGGGGCCGCCTGGGCAGGGTCGGTCCGCCGCGGCGCGGATGTCGGCCGCGAGCACGTCGGGCAGCAGCAGCGCCGGTCTGGGGCCGGCCCGGTCGTCGATGCGCAGGACCCTCGCAGGCGCGAGCACGACCGAGCCACCGGCCCGGTCGACCCAGGCAACCGGGCGTGGTGCGGTGCAGAAGACGACGTCCCCCGGCTCGGTGAACCGGGCCGAGGGATAGCTGCCCGCGAAGGTCAGCAGGTCGATCCTCCGGTCACCCATCGGTGCCTCTGCGAGCAGCTCGGCCGGGCCGATGACCGTTCGCCCGCTGCCGCCCGTCACGTCGGCATCCGCGACGCGGTTGCCCGGCACGATGCGGCACAACGTGGCGTCGATCGCCTGTCCCAGGGTGCGGACCGACGGGGCCGGGACTTCGCCATCCGGCGCAGCCGCCTCGACGCGAAGACCGGACACATGTGACGAGTCGAGCTCGCGAACCAGGGAGTCGATGGTCACGGCGAGATCGGGCGGCGCCGCCGGGGCCGGCCGGCGAGTGGCCTGGTCGACCAGACTGGTGCGCCCGGGCAGCAGCAGCGCCGTGCGCACCCGCCGGGCCGAGTGGAAGGCGTGCCTGCGGGCGACGTTACGGCTCGCCATCGCCGTGACCGCGTCGGTCACGATCGACCCGACCACCGCTTCGGTGAGGCCAGCATCGGAATGGTCGGAGACGACGGTGAAGCGATCGGTGACCGGCACCGTCGCGTTCGGAGGGCCGAGCGCCCACAGGGCGAGAGCCTGGCGGGGCGAGTGGACCACGAGGCCTGAGGGTAGCCGCAGCGCGTAGCGCAGCCGGCCGGTGCGCAGGATGCGGTCTCGCGCGAGGTCGACCTCGACCCCCTCGGGCCGGTCGACCAGCGCGCTCGCCGGTCCCAGCACGACGAGTCGCGAGTGGCCGGCGAGCTGCCGGACGAGGTTGCTGATCGTCTTCAACACCTCGACATCGCTGAGGCTGGGATCTCCTGCCGGGGGCAACTGCATGACGTGCACGGCGTCGGCCTCGAGGGCCGCGAACGACAGGTCGCCCGACTCGTCGACCGCGACGTCGAGCCGGTGGCGGTCGTGGACGAACAGCCTCCGACGAGCGAGCCGCGCGCTTCGGGTGTCGAACGGTACGGAGGCGAGGCTGGGGGCCGGCTCAGCGGCATACGACTCGGCGATTGCGAGCAGCAGGTCGGCCCTGCCGTCGGTGACATCGACGAAGACCGGCGTCTCGAAGCCGGCCTCACTGGCGAGGGCCACGGCGACGCGCGCCGCCAGCCGCACGGCCTCGTCTCGAAGTGCAACCGCGGCATGGCCGGGCAGCGAGCGGCTGAGTTGCTGACGCAGCAACAGCTCGAAGGCTCTCTTCGGCGAGTAGGAGGCGTCGGCCAGGGCGCCGGCGTGAGCAGCCAGCGCGGGCAGGTCATCCCCCGTCGCCGCGACCTCGCGGGAGAGCATCGAGTCGGCGGGGTCGATGTCGAGGGCACGGCGCAGGGTGGCGGCAGCATCGAGATCGGCGAGGGGCTCGTCGGAGGCTGACACGAGGCAGAGCAGCGCGGTGAGGGCATCGAGCGCCGCGCCCCCATCGAGGTGGGACAGGCCGGTCGAGGTGGCGTGGGCAGCGAGGTCGTCGCGCACCTGCTCGTTGCGCCCCCGCCCGGTGGCCTCGAGATAGTCGGCGACCTCGAAGGCGTCGAAACGCTCCTCACCTGCGACAACGACGACCGGCTCGGGGAACGGGTGACCGGCCAGCTCGCGCCGGCGCCACATCGAGACGACCGGCCGGCGCACCTGCGCGAGCCGAGCGACGTCGGCGAGGCCGAGCTGCAGCGTCGATGGGCGCGACATCTGGCCTCCTCGACTCGTGTGCCCGGGCCGTCCGAGCTCCATGGGTCACAGTACGGCTGTCTGGTGTCTCTTGATCTGTTGAGACCTGATAACCCCGCTTATCACCAGTCCCACTTCACTCGTGAGGTGCCCGGAGGCAGGGTCGTCGTAGTGGCAGCGACAAGCGCAGCCGACGAACGAGATGGAGCACGAGATGAACCCCCACACGATCACCACGCCGCCCGCGGCCTTCTTCGACGCCGCGACGCCGGCCGTCGTCATCGAGCACCTGAGCGTCACCGACACCGAGGTTGTGACCGAGGCCCGGCGCTGGTCGACCGGATGCCGCGGCCCCGCCGTCGCGGCCGACAAGCTGGCGGATGCCGACCTCACCGGCTTCGTCACCCAGGCACTGTCGGTCGGCTCGCGGGCCATCGCATCTGCCGGCGGCGCGCAGGACACCTTCGAGCTCGAGCGGCTCGTCAGCGAGGTGGGGGCGCGCACCGCGGAGTCGAGCACGGCTGCGGCAGCCACCACCGACAAGGCGGTCAAGGCCGCCGCCGAGGCCGTCACCAAGGCGACGACCGACGTGCGGCAGGCGATCGCCGAGACCGAGGCATCCTCGCGCCGCAGCTACGCGGAGACCGTGGAGGTGTCGACCAAGGCCCTGCGCGCCGAGGTCGACCGGCTCTTCGGAGGCGAGCGGCCCGAGCTGCTGGCAAAGCTCGGCCCGGTGCTCGAGGCCGCCGGTTGCACGATGGGCGAGCAGGCGTTCGAGCAGACCGACAAGCTGCTCGACAAAGTGAGCCGCCAGTTCGATCCGGCCGACCCGACCTCGCCGTTCGCCAAGCAGGCCAAGGCTCTCGCCGATCAGCAGAGTGCGCTCACCGAGTCGATGGGCCGCAACCACCTGGCCCTCGTCGGCAAGGTCGACGAGCTCGCCAAGGCCGTCGAGGTGCAGAAGGCGGCCGCGGCCGCCGTTGCGCGCACGGCCAGCGTCACCCCGCTCAAGGGGGCGACGTTCGAGTCGAAGATCAATGCCGTCATGGAGGGGATCGCGGCCGGCCTGGGTGACGAGTACGCCGATATGGGCGGGGTCATCGGGAGCATCCAGCGCTGCAAGAAGGGCGACGGGGTGCTGACGAGCTCTGGCGCCGGCGCACGGGTGGTCCTCGAGATGCACGACTCCAGCGACGGCCGCGTCTGGAACGACTACCTCGACGACGCCGAGCGCAACCGCGAGGCGGCGGCATCCATCGGCATCGTGCGCAGCGCGGAGCAGAACAAGGGGCAGACCATCAGGGTCCTCGGCCCCCGTCGTGTCGTGCTCGCCTTCGACCCGGACACCGATGACAGCGACCTGCTGCGCACGGTCGTCCAGCTCATGCGGGTCAGCGCGGTGGCGGCCTCGTCGCGGCGCGACGCCGAAGGTCTCGAGACCGCGGAGGAGCAGATCCGGGCGGCCACCACGCTGCTCGATCGGATCAACGTGATCCGCACGGCATCCAGATCGGTCCGCAGGGGTGCCGACACTATCGAGACGCAGTGCAACACCGTGCAGACCGGCGTGACTGAACACCTCGGTAGGGCGCTCGACGCCCTCGACGGTGTCGCGCTCGAGGCTGCCGACCTCACGGCGAGCGACTCCTCCGACTCCACCGAGACCGGGCACGCCAGCGACGTCGCCTGACAGACGCGGGCCGGCTGCACGTGAGGGGAGCGGCCGGCCCGCAGCCCGGCGTACCGCGGCGCGACTTGTCGCTGGTATCCGCGGCCGAATGGCGCGTTGGTGAGACATGGTGGGTCCGATCCAGGTATCGGTGGCCGTGGACTCCAGATGGAGACACCTGGCCGTATGCCTCCGGGCCGGTCGCGTGCCCTGCTGGGGGTCCTCGTCGTTCAGCCGGCGAGGAGGGCGGTGAGGCGGGCCTCGAGGGGGCTGAGGTCCGCCTCGGCGTCGGCGTCGG
>JAKDLQ010000003.1 GCA_030452775.1 Micrococcales bacterium
GGGCGCTCCCTTCTTCGCGTTCGTGCTGTGGCGACGGGGTGCATCCCGATGAGGCTTCACGCCACCGAACTGCGCGTCCGACTTCGCCGCACCGAGGTCCTGCACGGCATCGACCTTCATCTGGAGGCCGGCGAGTGGCTCGGCGTGATCGGGCCCAATGGTGCTGGCAAGTCGACCCTGCTCAAGGCACTCGCCGGAGTGCTGAGACACACCGGCACCCTGGAGGTCGGCTCCGGCCCACGCGCCACCGAGATCGCGCTGATGCCGCAGACACCGCTGCTGCCCGAGGGCATGTCGGTTGTCGAATACGTCCTGCTCGGTCGCACCGCTCACCTGGGCTGGCTGCGCGGCGAGACTCGGCGAGACCGCCGGATCGCCGCCGAGGTGCTCGGCAGGCTACGGCTGGAGGAGTTCGCCGGCCGACCCGTCACCTCCCTTTCTGGCGGCGAGACCCAGCGAGCAGTGGTGGCCCGCGCCCTTGCCCAGCAGACCCAGATCCTCCTGCTCGACGAACCCACCAGCGCCCTTGACCTCGGCCACCAGGCAGAGGTGCTGAGCGTGGTCGACGAGCTGCGTCGGCAAGACGGCATCAGCGTGATCGCCGCCATGCACGATCTCGGCTCCGCCGCCCGGCACGCCGATCGCCTGCAACTCCTGGCAGCCGGATCGACCGAAGCTGTGGGCACTCCCACGCAGGTGCTGGATGCGGACGTACTGACTCGGGTCTATCGCACCCCACTTGATGTGCACCAACTCGATGGAGAACTGGTGGTCCTCCCCCGCCGTACTGCCACAACCGGAAGGAACAACCCATGAGCGATCACGCAGGGCCGCGAACCGAACGTCCCTACAACAAGCGCGAGCTGCGTTCGGCGCCGTCGCTGGTGCTGGTGAACACCGGACACGGCAAGGGCAAGTCGACTGCAGCGTTCGGCACCGTGTTGCGTTCGGTGGCGCGAGGATGGCCGACCGCGGTGGTGCAGTTCATCAAGAGCGGCAGCTGGCACACCGGCGAGGAGAAGATCGGCCGTCAGATCGGAGTGGACTGGTTCACCGCCGGCGACGGCTTCAGCTGGGAGTCCAGCGACCTCGACGAGAGCCAGGCTAAGGCGGTGGCGGCCTGGGCGTTCGCCAAGGACCTGATCAACCGTGGCGGGCACCGAATGATCCTGCTCGACGAGGTCAGCTATCCGATGAACTGGGGCTGGATCGACGCCGACGACATCGCCGCGACCCTGCGCGACCGGCCCGAGGACACCAGCGTCTTCCTCACCGGACGGGAGATGCCACAACCCGTCATCGATGTCGCGGACACCGTCACGGAGATGGTGAAGGTCAAGCATGCCTTCGAACAAGGCATCCGGGCACGCAAGGGCATCGACTATTGAGTGGCGCCCTGCTCGTCTGCGGTGCCACCAGTGGTGCTGGCAAGTCCACCGTCACCTCCGCCCTGTGCCGGATCTGGTCCGACGCTGGCCGCGACGTGGCGCCGTTCAAGGCGCAGAACATGTCGAACCACGCCGCGGTCACTGCCGACGGCGGCGAGATCGGCCGTGCCCAGGCGATGCAGGCAATGGCGGCACGGGTGGCACCGGACCGCCGGATGAACCCGATCCTGCTTAAGCCGTCAGCCGCGCAAACCAGCCACCTCGTCGTGCTGGGTGAGGAGGTCTCGGTCACTGATGCGGCCGGCTACGGGGAGGTCGCGCACGGCCTGCGTGACGTGGTCCTCGATGCCTTCACGTCGCTGCGCAAGGAGCACGACTGGGTGGTCGCGGAGGGCGCTGGTGGAGCAGCAGAAATCAACCTGCTGGACCGTGACCTGGTCAATCTGCCACTCGCCGCCGCGGCCAACATGCCCGCGATTGTGGTGGTCGACATCGACCGCGGCGGTGCATTCGCCTCGGCGTACGGAACCTGGGCGCTGCTGCCGGATCGGCTGCGTCCTCAGGTGCGCGGCTTCGTGTTCAACCAGTTCCGGGGGGATCCCTCCCTGCTCGAGCCCGGCCATGCGGAGTTGACCGATCGCACCGGGGTGCCGGTGCTCGGCGTGCTTCCGCATCTGGGGCACCATCCGATGCTGGGCCTCGAGGACAGCCTCGACCTGGGGGCGACCACGCGGCCGGCCAGTTCGCCCTCGCCGGTGCGGGTGGCGGTCGTGCGACTGCCGCATCTGGCGAACCCGTCCGACTTCGACCCGCTGGTGATGGAGCCGTCGGTGGGCCTACGCCAGACCGGCTCCGGCTTTGAGATCCGGTGGGGTCGGCCGGTGACCGGAGAGCCGTGGGACGCTGCGTTCGAGGGCAGCCGCCGGGGCTCGGTGCACGGGACCAGCGTGCACGGCCTGTTCGACGACGGCGCCTTTCGGCACTCCTTCCTGGGCGAAGTGGCCCGGTCGCGTGGACGACGCTACGAGCCCTCGCCGGTGCCATTCCACGCGGCTGTGGATGCGCACCTCGACCACCTGGCGACGTGGCTCGGCGAGCACCTCGACCTGGACGCGGTGAACGAGATCGCGGCATCGGCTCTTCCGGCCCCCGCAGCACCGGGCTGGGTCCGATGACGGGCTGCGCCAGCGTCCTGCCGCCCGGACCCGGTCACGGGCACGTGCTGGTCTGGCAATTCAAAGAACCCGTGCGGGCATTGTCGTCGGCCTCGGTCGGCGGCGGCTTCAGCGGGCCTGCCTGGCTGCTCAACATCGGCGTGCCGCACGACTACTCGCGGATCGACCTAGACGAGCACGCGGCCAAGATCGCAGCAGGACAAGGCCTGTCTGGGCCCGGCATCGCCATGTTCACCGCCGTCGATGTCACCCAGGAGGAGTATGCGCGCTTCGAGGGGGCATCAGTGAGCGCGACCGTCGGGGTCACCAAGCCGACCTGGGCCGCTGACCCGGAAGCCGGGCATGCCCTCTGGCCGGGCACGATCAACCTGATCGCGCAAGTACCGGTTGCTCTGGAGCCTGCCGCGATGGTGCAGGCGCTGCTCGCCATGACCGAGGCCAAGACCCAAGCACTGCTGGAGGCGCAGGTGCCTGGCACTGGGACAGCGAGCGACGCGATCACTCTGCTCTGCTCCATCGCTGACCCGGCGCAACAATTCGGGGGTGTGCGGTCCACGTGGGGTCACCGGTTGGCGATGGCCACGCATGCCGCCGTACAACAGGGGTTGGCCGCTCGTCCGGGACGTGCCCGATGAGCCGGCTGGGGCGTCGCGCGATCGGAGTCGCTGGCGGGTTGCTGCTGCAGAAGGTCTTGCCGGAGCCGCCGGATCGCTGGCATCCGGTGGGCTGGTTCGGGATCGCGATGCAGAAGGTGGAGGCAATCGGGTACGCCGACGACCACTCCGCCGGGGTGCGCCATGCGCTCGCCGGTGTTGCGATCGGCGGGTTGGCTGGCGGGGCGACCCGGTCCACGACCCTGGCAGTTGCCATCTGCGCCGCTGGCCGCGAGCTGCGCCGGGCGGCAAGTCTGATCGAGACGCCGTTGCTCACTGGTGATCTGGCGATCGCCCGCATCGCCCTGCCTTCGCTGGTCGGCCGCGACCCGAGCCATCTCGACGCATCGGGGATCGCTGCTGCCGTGGTCGAGTCCCTGGCGGAGAACTCCGTGGACGCAGTGGTCGCGCCCGCATTCTGGGGGCTCATCGTCGGTGCCCCTGGGGTGATGGTGCACCGGGCGATCAACACCATGGACGCCATGGTCGGTCACCGCAACGACCGCTACGAGAACTTCGGCTGGGCCGCAGCTCGGCTCGACGACGGCGCCAACTGGGTTCCGGCTAGGCTCTTCGCGCTGCTGGTCATGACTGCCGCGCCGGGCCGGGCGAGGGCTGTCCGTGGATCGGTACGACGCGATGCCCCCCTGCACCCCTCCCCCAATTCCGGAGTGGCAGAAGCTGCGGTCGCAGCTGCGCTCGGTCGTGAGCTCGGCGGTCCACTGCAGTACGGCGAACGCCACGAAAACCGGCCACGACTCGGTGACGGCCCACGCCCTGAGGCAACCGACATTGCTGGGGCGCTGGAGCTGACCAGCAGGACCGAATGGGCACTGATCGGAACGCTCGTGCTGCTCTGGTGGGCAGACCGCCGACTTGGCCGAGCCTCGATCCGGGTGCCAGACACGAGGAGATCCACCCCATGGCATTGACCTTCCTGACCGGCGGAGCCCGCAGCGGAAAGTCGGCTCGCGCCGTACTGATGGCGGTCGCGAGCGGCCGTGGCGTCACGTTCGTCGCGACCGCCCAAGCTCGCGACGCAGAGATGGCGGACCGGATCCGGCTGCACCGGGCCGAGCGGCCAGCCAACTGGGCGACCATCGAGGCACCCCTCGACCTCGAACCGGCGATTGCCGGGCTCGAAGCGCAATCCGCCGGCATCGTAGACTGCCTCTCGCTGTGGGTCTCCAACCTGCTCGAACGCGGCGATTCTGCCCCGCAGATCGAAGCAGCAGCCGAACTCGTCGCCACTGCGTGCGCTGCCAGCGTTGCGGACTGGATCGTGGTCAGCAACGAGGTCGGCATGGGGTTGACGCCGATGCATCCCGTCGGCCGTGACTACCGCGATCGGCTCGGCCGGGTCAACGCCACCTTTTCCCGCCATGCAGCGCTCGCTCAGTTCATGGTCGCCGGGCGCGCTCTAACCCTCGGTGACCACAACCTCGACCTCACCATCAAGGAGAGCCGATGACTGACCTGTCGGTATTGAAGAGCACCATCGAAGCGATCCGGCCCTCTTCGGCCCATACCCTGCAGGAGGCCACCGTCGCCATGGCCGACAAGGTCAAGCCACTGGGTAGTCTGGGCCGCCTGGAGGACATCGCAACCCGGATCGCCTCCCTGCGCGGCCGCGTCCACCTGCCCGACCCGACGCCCGCCGTGGTGGTCTGTGCCGCCGATCACGGTGTCGCCAGCCAAGGGGTGAGCGCGTTCCCACAAGCAGTCACCGGGCTGATGCTCACCGCGTTCGGCAGAGGAGGCGCCGCCGTGGCGGTGCTTTCCCGCGCCGCCGGCGCACGACTGGTGGTGGCCGACCTCGGTGTGATCGACCCGCCAGCGGTGCCGGGCCTGCTGGACCGCAGCGTCCGTCCGGGTACGGCGAACAGCGCCCTCGAGCCTGCGATGACCGTTGCCGAGGCAACTTTAGCACTGGGGCACGGCATCGGCATCGCCCACGACCTCGTCGGCAACGGTGTCGACCTGATTGCGCTGGGCGAGATGGGTATCGGCAACACCACCACCGCCAGCGCCCTGACGGCTGCACTCCTCGGTTGCGATGCCGCAGCGACCTGTGGCCGTGGCACCGGGCTCGACGACGTGCAGGTGGCCCACAAAGTCTCGGTGGTCCACCAGATCTTGGCGCGACATGCGACATGCGGCGTGTTCGATGACCCGCTGGCCACTCTTGCCTCGATTGGTGGACTTGAGGTGGCGGCACTTGCTGGCGTCGCGCTCGGGGCCGCGGAACGGCAGATCCCCGTGCTCATCGACGGATTCATCACCGGAGCCGCTGCGCTGGTGGCTGCTCGACTCGTCCCTGCGAGTACCGATGCCATGATCGCCGCGCACCTGTCCCCCGAGCCCGGGCACGCACTGCTGCTCGCTGCGCTCGGGTTGCGTCCGCTGCTCGACCTGGAGATGCGACTGGGCGAGGGCAGCGGCGCTGCACTGGCGATCAACCTGGTCCGCTCAGCTATCGCGGTACTCACCGAGATGGCGACGTTCGCCAGCCTCGGCCCGGCCGAGACCAGCCCGGTGGCGTGAATGCGCACCCTGGCCGCGGCCACGATGCTGCTCACCCGGGTGCCGATCCCCGCTTCGGCAGGCAGCGTCAATCCGGCCCGTGCTGCCGCGCTCTATCCCGTTGTCGGAGCCGCGATCGGGGCCATCGTGGCGGGCGTCGCCGTCGGCGCCGGGGAACTCTGGCCGGTGCTGATCGCTGCCACCTTGGCCGTTGCGACCGAAGTGGCGCTCACCGGAGCCCTGCACCTGGACGGGTTGACTGACTGCGCCGACGGGTTTGCCGGCAGTGACCGCGAGCACCGGCTGCAGATCATGAAGGACCACTCCATCGGTGTGTACGCCGCAGCGACCCTGGTACTGCACCTGCTGCTGAAGGCTGCTGCCCTGTCGACCCTGCTCCAGGCGCTCCGGCCCGAGGAGATGCTGCTGCTCATGATCGGCGTGTACGCCGCGTCTCGCGGCGCGATGCTACCGCTGGCGCGGCTGCTCCCCTACGCCCGGGTGGAAGGGACCGGCCGGGACGTGGTCCAGGGACTGGGCACGAGCCAGTCGGTGACCGGGCTCGCCCTGGTGCTCGTGGGGTTGGCCGCGGTGGTCCGGGTCCATCCTTGGGCGGCACTGCTGATGGCATTCGTCGCTGTGCTGACCACACTGGCTATCGGACTGCTGGCGCACCGCCGGATCGGTGGCGTGACCGGCGACGTACTCGGCGCTTGTGCAGAACTGACCCTGTTGATCATGTTGTTGGCTGGGGCCGCCGTACTCCCCTAATTCGCCGTTGGTCGATCCTCCTACGGGCTCTCGATTGGGCTGGATGGCGGGGTCGTTCGGATGCTGAGCCTGGCGGTCATGTCGAGTCTCACCTCGCCATAGGGCAGCACGTGCTGCCAGAACAGCGGGGTAGGCCGCGCTGGTCCTCCGCGGTGAGTATGTCGGCCCAGTCGTCTTCGGCGAGGACGTCTTGGAGTAGCAGGGTGTTCACGTAGACGAGTGCGGCCTGCAGGATCCGCAGACACAGCACGGTCATCTCCTTCACGGACCCGCTCTGGCCGGCGCTCGGCGTGGGCCACGTTGGCGGCCAGCCATGCCGTCAGCTTCTCCTGGTCATTGAGTGTGGCGACCCGAAAGCCCAGATGGGCACGGATCTGTCTGCGGTGGTACTCGATGGTGCTGCCAGCCCACTCGTGGGAGCCAAGGTCCGCCGCGGGCACGCACACCTGGCGGGCCACAAACTCGACCACGGCATCCGAAAGCTCTGCGGAGCCGCGCGGAAACCGGCCGTGTCGGCTGTAGTGCTTTAGCAGCAGCGCGAACCCGAGCGCCGTTGCGCCTCGCCTGCCCTCCAGCAGCGCGCGGTCCTCATCGAGCAGGGTCCAGAACTCGACCAACTCGCCCACATCGTCCGACAAGTGCCCCATGACGAGCCATCATCGCCGTCCCATTGGGGCTGGTGACAGCAGCGTTACCGACACCCCTTGATGGGCCGCTCGCGGGTTCAGCGGCTCGGGCGCAGCGCCCACATCGCCACCGCGGATGCAGCCGCCACATTGAGCGAGTCAACTCCCCCGGCCATCGGGATACGCACCGTGACATCGGCGGCGGCCACGGTCCGGGGCGCCAGCCCGTCGCCCTCGGCGCCGACGACGAGCGCGAGACGCGGGGGTGGGACCCGCTCGAGGTCGGCCAGTGACGCGGCGTCCGGCGTCAGCGCCATCGCGACCACCGTGAGGCCCGCGTCGCGGAGCCGCTCGACCCCTCCCGGCCACGGGTCGATCCGGGTCCAGGGCACCTGGAAGACGGTCCCCATCGAGACTCGAATCGCCCTGCGGTACAGCGGGTCTGCGCATCGAGGGGTGACGAGGACGGCATCCACTCCGAGCGCCGCCGCGCTGCGGAAAATCGCGCCGACGTTCGTGTGGTCGACGACGTCCTCGATGACCACGATCCGCGTCGCGTGCGAGAGGATGTCGGTGACTCGCGGCAGCTCCGGTCGCCTCATCGAGGCCAGCGCACCCCGGTGGAGGTGGAAACCGCTGCGGGCCTCGATGACCTCGTGCGGTGCGACATAGACCGGGATGTCCGCTGACTCGGCCTGCTCGATGAGGTCGGCGAGATCACCGACCCAGCGGTCGGTCATGAGGAAGGATCTCGGACGGTGCCCGGCCGCGAGTGCCCGACGGATCACCTTCTCGCTCTCGGCGATATAGAGGCCCCGCTCCGGCTCGATACGTCGACGCAGCGCCACGTCCGTGAGCGACACATAGTCCTCGAGACGCGGGTCGCTCGGGTCGGTGACGGTGATGGGCACCGCCATAGGGTAAGGGCCGATCGGTCTGAGCTGGGCTGTGGGCTGGGGGCCTCAGGGGAACCAGATCAGCTTGACGACAGCGACCAGGCCGATGGCGATGATGAGGCCGCGCAGCATCGCCGGGGGAATTCGACGGCCGATGCGCGCCCCGATGACACCGCCGAGGAGCGCACCGCCGGCGATGAGGCCGACGACGGCCCAGTCGACATACTCTCGCGCGAAGAGGAGGAACATGACGGCTGCGACGAGATTGACGACGAGGGCAAGGACGTTCTTGTGGGCGTTGAGTCGCTGCAGCGGCTCGGTACTGAGGATGCTGAACAGGCCCATGAGCAAGACGCCCTGGGCGGCGCCGAAGTAGCCGCCGTAGACACCCGCCAGGAGGACTCCTATGCCCATCACTGGGGCGTGCCACGCAGGTTGTTCCCCCTCGGACCGTCGCACCACGTAACGCTGGATGCGGGGACCGACGAGCACCATGATCAGCGCGAGGAGGATCAGTGCCGGGACGATCGTCTGGAACGCCTCGGCCGGTAGCACGAGCAGGAGCGTGGCCCCGATGACCGATCCGACGAGGGAGAGCGGCACGAGCCGGCGCACCACCGGGGCCTGCCCGATCAGTTCGTGCCGGTACCCCCATGACCCGCTCATGCCACCGGCGACGAGACCGATGTTGTTCGAGACATTGGCCATGAGCGGGCCGAAGCCGAAGAAGAGCAGGGTCGGGAAGGTCAGCAGGGTGCCGGACCCGACGATGGTGTTGATGAGCCCGGCCCCGCACCCCGCCAAGGCGATGAGGATGGCGGACCCGAGCGACACCCGGTCACCCTACAAGCGCGCCCGGGTGTCGCTGACTGACTCGTCAGTGGCTCTCAGCGGGTCCCGGGCGGGACTTCACCAGCCTCGGTCTCTTCCTCGACGTCGGGCAGGTCGGCCGGCAG
Organism: Micrococcales bacterium; assembly: GCA_030452775.1. Classification (GTDB taxonomy): domain Bacteria; phylum Actinomycetota; class Actinomycetes; order Actinomycetales; family Dermatophilaceae; genus JAKDLQ01. Next base: position 8,989 of record JAKDLQ010000003.1, read on the forward strand.
GTTGACGGGCCCTTCGGCGGCCTCGCTGGGCAGGAACTGCGTCGACTCGGGCACGGACGGCGGGGCGAGATCCGGTGCCGGCGAAACCTGTGGTGACGACCAGGCCTCCGGAGCTGGTGGGACCGCGTCCGCCGAGCGTTTGATGGGCGGTTGCTGTCGCTGCGGCGGGGCCGCGTGATCGGTCGACTCGGCGCTTGCCTTGGCGGCTTCGCCGCGTGCCTCGGCGAGGGCCTTGGCCGGGTCCTCGAGGACCGTCTCGGCAAAGACGTCGTCGTCGGGGACCGCCTGGTCCGCCCAGTCGTCTGCGTCGTCGGCGTCCGCTGCGCGTGGGTCCCGGCCGCCGAGCGCACCGCCGATGCCGCGCAGTGCCTCGGTCAGCTCCGACGGCACGATCCACATCTTGTTGGAGTCGCCCTGGGCCAGCTGCGGCAACACCTGGAGGTACTGGTAGGCGAGCAGCTTCTGGGTCGGCTTGCCGCGATGGATGGCACCGAACACCTGGGAGATGGCCCGGGCCTGACCCTGGGCCTCGAGGATGCGGGCCTGGGCCGAGCCCTCGGCGCGCAGAATCTGGCTCTGCTTCTCACCCTCTGCAGTGAGGATCGCGGATTGCTTGAAGCCCTCGGCGGTGAGGATGGCGGCGCGCCGGTCACGCTCGGCGCGCATCTGCTTCTCCATCGAGTCCTGCACCGAGTGCGGCGGGTCGATGGCCTTGAGCTCGACGCGGCTGACCCGGATACCCCACTGACCCGTTGCATCGTCGAGGACACCACGCAGCTGCCCGTTGATCTGGTCCCGGCTCGTCAGGGTCTGCTCGAGATCCAGAGAGCCGATGACGTTACGCAACGTCGTGACCGTGAGCTGCTCGATGCCCTGAATGAAGTTGGCGATCTCGTAGACCGCGGACTTCGCGTCCATGACCGAGTAGTAGATGACGGTGTCGATACTGACCACAAGGTTGTCGGACGTGATAACCGGCTGCGGCGGGAAGGTGACGACCTGCTCGCGCAGGTCGATATTGGCACGCACCTTGTCCACGAAGGGGATGAGGAAGTGCAGGCCGGCTGTCAGAGTCTTGTTGTAACCCCCGAGCCGTTCGACGATCTGCGCGGTCTGCTGCGGCACGATTCGCACCGTGCGCGACACGATGACAAGTGCCACGATGAGCACCAGCACCGCGATGATGATTAGTGGATCCACGTGTTTCCTTCTCCCTGGTCGTGCGCCCCATCCGGGGCGCCCTTGGTCTCTATGACTCGGTCAGCTCCCGGTGACCCGAGCGCGGCTCACGACCGCGGTGGCCCCGTCGATCCGGTCGATGACGACTTCCTCACCGGGCTCGATGAGCTCACCTGAGGTGCTCCGCGCCGTCCACTCATCGCCGGAGAGCTTGATCCGCCCGCCCGATTCGCTGACCCGGTCGAGGACGAATGCCGATCTGCCGATCTGCGCGGCCGCGCCCATCTTGTGCACCTCGGAGGTGGAGAACTTGCCCTTGAGCCATGGACGGACCGTCACCAGCAAGACGACGGCCACCACCGCTGCAACGACGGCCTGAGCCGTGACCGGCGCTCCGAGAGCTGCGGCTGCGGACCCGCCCAAAGCACCGCCGGCGAGCATGAGGAACATGAAGTCGACTGTGGCTACCTCGATGCCGACCATCAGCAGGGCAGCCCCCAGCCAGATCAGCCATCCCTGTCCGTTGTCGAACACGAGGTCACCTGTCTTTCGTTGTCATGGGGTCTGCGCACTAACACCCGGGCCGCCACGGTCATCCAGCGCGATGTCTCTCGCAGCCTTCTCGTTCGGTCAACGTGCCGGAGCAGTCAGGTGTTCCATGGCCTCACACCGCAGCCCTCGCGCTCCACCGGTCGCCTCTGCGTTCGAGGACGAGCGGCAAGCCAAAGGTCTCCGACAGGTTCGCTGCCGTGAGGGTCACCTCGAGTGGCCCCGCAGCGACCACGCGCCCGTCGCGAATCATGAGCACGTCGGTGAACGACGGCGGGACCTCCTCGACGTGATGGGTCACGAGAATTATCGCCGGGGCCTCGGTATCCGCCGCGAAGCCTGCCAACCGGCGCACGAGATCCTCGCGCCCGCCGAGATCGAGCCCGGCCGCTGGCTCATCGAGCAGCAACAGCTCCGGGTCGGGCATGAGGGCGCGGGCGATCTGCACCCGCTTGCGCTCTCCCTCGCTCAGGGTGCCGTAGCGACGGTCGGCCAGGTGCTCGGCCCCGAGGGTGCGCAACAGTTGCATGGCCCGGACCAGGTCGAGCGTGCCGTAGCGCTCGCGCCACCGGCCGACGATCCCGTAGGAGGCCGTGATGACGACATTGCCGACGAGTTCGTCGCCGGGGATGTGGTCGGCCATGGCGGCGCTGGCCAGCCCGATTCGTGGTCGTAGCTCGAACACGTCAACGGCCCCGAGCACCTCGCCCAGGATGCCGGCGACACCCGTCGTCGGGTGCATCCGGGCCGAGGCGATCTGCAGCAAGGTCGTCTTGCCCGCGCCGTTGGGACCGAGCACGACCCAGCGCTCGCCCTCCTCGACCTCCCAGTTCACGTCGTCGAGCAGCACCGTGTCCCCGCGGCGCACGGTGACGCCGGCGAGGGCAAGGACATCGCTCATGTCCATGACCCTAGTTCACGGCCATCTCGTCCTCGCGAGTGACACTCGCGTCACCGAATACCATGATCCGATGCCGGCCCTTCCCGCATCGGTGCGCCTCGCGCTGTGGACGACGCTCAGCTGGCAGGGCAACTGCTCGTCCGCGGACGCCCTCTCGCGTTCGCTGCCGGATGTCGACCATGTGAGCGGTGACCTCGACCGCCTCACGCTCTGGCGCGACCTCGGTGAGCGAGCGCTTCTGGTCGCGCTCCCGCGCCCCGGGGACACGACGCAGGTGCCACGGACCACGTCCGCTGCGCTGGCACACGCCGTGGACGCCGGCGAGTGCGTCTTCGTCGCGTCCATCGGGGGTCTCCTCGTACCGACCCTGTCTCACTACGGCAGCGCCGGCGACGTCGGTCTGCGGATCGACTGGATCGCCTACGACTGCGCCCCCACCCCACGTCACCGCCTGGAGATGCTCGACCTGCGCACCATCGAACGGACCTTGCTGGCATCGGTGACCCAGCACACCGCCCACTTCGAGGCCGGTGGCGGGGCGCCCTGGGACGCGCAGCACCGGGAGGCGGCAGACAATGCGATCAGCCGCGCGGTCTGGGGCCTGCCGGACCAGACGCCCGACCGGGCGGCCCGGGTCATCGCCGCCGCTGCCCGGATCAGCGCGCTGGTCGACAGTGCCGGCGACGGGACGGTCCCGGCTCGTGGCCCCATCGATGCCGCTGACGCCCACCACCGCGAGCACCTGTTGCGGTCACTGGCCGCGGACGCCGACGTCGCCCTCGGCGAGGCCACCAATGTGGCCGTCATGACGATGGCAGGCTGGAGACCCGCTTAGATAGGGGTCCATGAGCCAATCACCGCACGACGCGCCGCAACTCGAAGTCCTCGACGAGTCCCGATTCCAGACCGTCCTCTGTGTGGCCGCGCATCCGGATGACCTCGAGTACGGCACGGCGGCGGCCGTCGACAAATGGGTCAAGGCCGGTAAGACCGTGACCTACGTCCTCGCCACGAGCGGTGAGGCCGGCATCGACACGATGCCTCCCGCAGAGGCGGGACCGGTCCGCGAGGCAGAGGAGCGGGCGGGCGCCGCGGTTGTCGGGGTCGACGTGGTCACCTTCCTCGGCTTCCGCGACGGCGTCGTCGAGTACACCCTCGATCTTCGCCGGGCGCTGGCCCGGGAGATCCGGATCCGCCGACCGGATCTGCTGGTGACCGTGACCCATGCCGAACAGTTCGCTGGTGGTGGGATCAACCAGGCCGATCACCGCAATGTCGGACTGGCGGCGATCGACGCGCGCGCGGCGGCCGGCAACCGGTGGATCTTCCCGGAGCTGCTCGATGATGGGCACCTGCCATGGCAGGTGCCCCAGATCTTCGTCAGTGCCGACCCGAACGGCACGCACTGGCTCGATGTCTCCGGACACCTCGATGCCGCCGTGGCCTCCCTGTCGTGCCACGAGGCCTACTACGCCGCATTGCCTGACGACTATCCCAAACCGACGGAGCTGCTCGACATGATCCTCGGCGGGGCCGGCCGGAGCATCGGGGTCGGGCACGCCGTGGTGGGCCGGCTCCTCGAGTGAGGCGTCGGGTCACAACGAGAGGCAGGCCGACCGGCCTGCATCACCCACCGAGGACTTGGCGGTAGACCTCGAGGGTGCGCTCGCCGATCGACGTCCACGCGAAGGACTCGATGGCACGGGCCCGCCCGGCCAGCCCGAAGCTCCTGGCCCGGCCCGTGTCGGAGACGGCGACGGTCAGCGCCGAGGCGAGGTCGGCGACGAAGCGGTCGGGGTCGACCGGCGTGCCGGTCCCGTCGGCCACCTGCTCGATCGGCACGAGCCACCCGGTCTCACCGTTGACGACGACCTCGGGGATGCCGCCGGTCGCGGTCGCGACGACGGGGAGCTCGCATGCCATCGCCTCGAGATTGACGATCCCGAGCGGCTCGTAGACCGAGGGGCAGACGAAGACGGTGCCATGGCTGAGCAGCGCGACGACCTCGGTCCGAGGCAGCATGTCGGGGATCCAGACAACGCCGTCCCCGCGCTGGACGCGCAGATCAGCCACGAGCCCCTCGACCTCGGCCATGATCTCGGGGGTGTCCGGGGCGCCGGCGCACAGCACGAGCTGAACGTCGGGGGGCAGCTCGGCGCAGGCCCGCAGGAAGTAGGGCAGGCCCTTCTGCCGGGTGATCCGGCCGACAAAGACCACCGACACACGGTCGGGATCGACGCCGTGCCTGATGACCGTCTCGCGCGCCTCGCAGGACCGGTCAGGTGCCCATTGCTGCGCATCGATCCCGTTGTGCACCACGTGCACCCGCGCCGGGTCGAGTGACGGATAGCTGCTGAGGATGTCCGCACGCATACCGGCACTGACGGCAATGACGCCGGCCGCCGCCTCGTACGCCGTCCGTTCGACGAAACTCGAGACCCGATAGCCGCCGCCCAGCTGCTCGGCCTTCCACGGGCGCAACGGCTCGAGAGAGTGAGCCGTGACGACGTGGGGCATGCCACCGAGGAGAGACGCGAGATGACCACCCATGTTCGCGTACCACGTGTGCGAGTGGACGAGGTCCGCTCCGACACAGTCACCGGCCATGGCGAGGTCGACGCCGAGCGTCTGGATGGCGGGGTTGGCCGCGCCGAGCCCCGCCAGGTCGGCGTAGGCGCTCGTCCCTGACTCGTCCCGCGGCTCGCCGAAACAGCGCACCCGGACATCGAGGTCCCCACGCGAGCGCAGAGCTCGGACGAGCTCCGCGACGTGTACACCTGCCCCTCCGTAGACCGCCGGGGGATACTCCTTGCTGAGAATGTCGATGCGCACGGAGCCGAGCCTAGCCGCCCCGTGCTCGTATATCGATCGGTGAGCGATCCGGGCCGCCGCACCCTCGTGCCCCTATTGTTGGGCGTATGGCCCGCCGCAGTCACCAGTCACTACCCAAGGTCCTTGCGATCGTCCTCGCCGGTGGCGAGGGCAAGCGCCTCATGCCGCTCACTGCGGATCGCGCCAAACCCGCGGTGCCCTTTGCGGGTATCTATCGACTCATCGACCTTGCCCTGTCCAATGTCGTCAACTCCCGATACCTCCAGGTCATCGTGCTGACGCAGTACAAGTCGCAGAGCCTCGGTGCCCACGTCACCAAGACGTGGCGGATGTCGACGCTGCTCGGCAACTACGTCACGACCGTCCCGGCCCAGCAGCGGGTCGACAAGAACTGGTTCCTCGGCAGCGCCGATGCGATCTTCCAGAGCCTCAACCTCATCCACGACGCCAAGCCCGACATCGTCGTCGTCGTGGGCGCCGACCACGTGTACCGCATGGACTTCAGCGCGATGGTCGAGCAGCACATCGAGTCAGGGGCCGGCGCCACGGTCGCCGCCATTCGTCAACCGATCGCCCTCGCCGACCAGTTCGGTGTCATCGAGGTGGACGGGCAGGATCGGAGCCAGATCGCGGCCTTCCTCGAGAAGCCCACGGACCCCCAGGGTCTGCCCGACGACCCGACCGAGATCCTCGCATCGATGGGCAACTACGTCTTCACCGCAGACGCACTCGAGGACGCGGTGACCCGCGACCGCGAGCGTGAGGGCAGCAAGCACGACATGGGCGGCGACATCGTGCCGGACTTCGTCAGTCGCGGCGAGGCGGGTGTCTACGACTTCAAGGACAACGACGTGCCCGGGGCGACCGACCGGGACCGGGGCTACTGGCGCGATGTCGGCACGATCGAGTCCTACTACGACGCGCACATGGACCTCGTGTCAGTGCACCCCATCTTCAATCTCTACAACTACGAGTGGCCGATCTACACCCAGCACCAGCCCTATCCCCCGGCCAAGTTCGTCCACGGCAGCGGTGACCGCATCGGCGAGGCGCTCAACTCGGCCGTCTCCCCCGGCGTCGTGGTCTCGGGCGGCCACATCTACGCGTCGGTACTCTCACCGCTCGTGCACGTGCACTCCTACGCGAACGTCCACGGCTCGGTCCTGCTCCACGGCGTGCAGGTCGAGCGGCACGCCCAGATCCGGCGCGCCATCGTCGACAAGAATGTCGTCGTCCCCGAAGGGAGCACCATCGGCATCGACCACGACCACGACCGGGCACGCGGATTCCACGTCACCGAAACCGGCATCGTCGTCGTCGGCAAGGGACAGACCGTGACGCCATGAGCACGCGGCATACGGCCTCGAATCGACGCGATGACCGTGCTGCGATGGCCGCTGCCGAACTGGGCGCGGGCCGGGTCCACGTGACGTCGGGACGCTCCTTCCCGCGGGGCGCAGGACCGGATAACCGGCTGCGGCGTGGAAACACCGAAGAGATCACTACCCTGACTGCGTGACCGACGCGAGCGAGCAGACCCTCAGCATCACCGTGACAGGGGATGACCGGCCGGGAGTGACCGGGGCGCTGCTGGGCGCCCTTGCCGAGGTGGGTGCGGAAGTGCTCGACATCCAGCAGGTCGTCGTCCATGGCCACCTCACCTTGACCCTCCTGCTCTCCGCAGGTCTTCGCTCCGAGCGGCTGCGCGACGCGGCCGCGGTGGCGGCCCACCGGCTCGATCTGGCCCTTACCGTCAGCGAGGGGGTCGGCGACAACGCCCGTCCGAGCCACGGCCGAGCGGCGGTCGTCATCCTCGGATCCCCGTTGCAGGCCGTGGCCGTCTCGCTCGTGACGAACCGGATCGCCGAGCACGGCGCCAACATCGACCGCATCCGCCGCCTCTCCCGCTACCCGGTGACGACGGTCGAGTTCGACATCTCGGGTGCCGACGTCGACTCGCTGCGCACCGGTCTGGCGCTCGTGGCGGCCTCGGAGGGCATCGACATCGCCGTTGCCCCCGGCGGTCTTGCCCGCCGCGGCCGGCGCCTCGTCGTCCTCGACGTCGACTCGACCCTGATCCGACAGGAGGTGATCGAGATGCTCGCCGCCCGCTGCGGGCGCGAAGCCGAGGTCGCCGAGGTGACGGCGCGGGCCATGGCCGGCGAACTCGACTTCGAGGAGTCGCTGCGCGCCCGCGTCGCCACGCTCGCGGGCCTGCCCGAGTCCGTGCTCGGTGAGGTCCGGCGGGCCATCGAACTGACCCCTGGGGCACGAAGACTGGTGCGGACGCTGCGGCGGCTCGGTTTCACGGTCGGCCTCGTGTCGGGCGGCTTCCTCGAGATCGTCGGCAAGCTCGCAGCGGATCTCGACATCGACTACGTGGCGGCCAACCGGCTCGAGATCAAGGACGGCCGGCTCACCGGGCGCCTCGTCGGCGACATCGTCGACCGGGCCGGCAAGGCACGGGCCCTGCGCGGCTTCGCCGAGCACGAGGGGCTGCCGCTCAGCCGAACCGTGGCTATCGGCGACGGCGCGAACGACCTTGACATGCTCGCGATCGCCGGCCTCGGGGTCGCCTTCAATGCAAAGCCGCTGGTGCGGGAGCAGGCACACACCTCCGTCACGGTCCCCTACCTCGACTCGGTGCTCTACCTGCTCGGCATCACCAGCGAGGAGATCGAGGAGGCCGACGCCGAGGACGGCACGCCGACTGGGGCTGCGCCGATCTCCGGGCCGGGTCACTAGGCTGGTGGAATGCAGACGTCGGCAGCCGATTCCGCGGCCGATTCGATGGCCGACGCGAGGGCGCCGGCAGCCGATCACCCTGCCACGGTGATCCACCGGACCCTGCTCATCATCGGGGGCGCCGAGGATCGCATCGGTCGCTCGGTCGTGCTCAAGCGATTCGTCAAGCTCGCCGGCGGGCGACGATCACGCATCGTCGTCATCCCCACTGCCTCGGGATACGCCAAGGAGGTCTCGGAGGCCTACCGCGACGTCTTCACCCGCCTCCGGGGCGGGGAGGTCTCGGTCGTCGACCCGAAGACACGCCGGGCCGCGTCGGACACCGCCATGGTGGGCGTGCTGGACGACGCGACCGGCATCTTCCTCACCGGCGGCAGCCAGAGCAAGCTGGCGCAGAACATCGTCGGCACGCCAGTCGGTGCCGCGATCCATCGCGCGTACCAACGCGGCGCGGTGGTCGCCGGCACATCGGCGGGAGCCTCGATCATGAGCCGGTTCATGATCTCCCTCGGAGAGGAGGGCCTGACGCCGCGTCAACGATCGAGCCAGATCTCGGCCGGCCTCGGCCTCGTCGAGGACATCATCATCGACCAGCACTTCGACCAACGCGGCCGCTACGGTCGCCTCATGTCCATGGTGGCCTGCTCCCCCAACCTGCTCGGCATGGGTATCGATGAGAACACCGCCGCCGAGATCAGGGACGGCAAGGCGATGTCGATCATCGGGGCCGGCGCGATCTTCCTCATCGACGCGCGCAACGCCATCACCGACGCCCCCGATGCGAGGCGGGGTGCCCCCCTGCTGGTATCCGGCGCGGTGGTGCACACGTTGCCGAGTGGGAGTACGTTCGATCTCGAGGACGTCGAGCTCACGCACTTCGTCGAACGACACCCCGACATCGAGGGTGCCATCGTCCCGGCCCAGTTCCGTGCTGCCCGGTCTGGCGCAGACCGGGCTGCCGGGCCCTGACCTTCCGTTCGACGCCCAGCCACAGCAGTGCGCCTCACCCGATTGCGCCGCATCACCAGCGAAGGAGTCCCCATGGCGATCGAGGTCCCCACCCCGACCGGTCCGGCTCGCCCGGACCTCACCATCCTCGAGACGAGGATCTATCGCGGGCCCAACGTCTGGTCCTACCAGCCGGCGATTCACCTCGTCGTCGATCTCGGCAGCCTCGAGGAGTACCCGACGGTCTCCCTCCCGGGCTTCACCGACGGGCTCCTCCAGCGGGTGCCCGGCCTCGAACGGCATACGTGCTCGACGGGCCGGCGAGGCGGCTTCGTCGAACGGCTGCACGAAGGGACGTGGCTCGGTCACGTCGCCGAACACATCGCCCTGCAGCTGCAGACCCTCGCAGGCCACGACCAGCGCCGAGGCAAGACCCGGTCGGTCAGGGGCCAGACCGGGCGCTACAACGTCATCTACGGCTACACCGACGAGACGGTCGGGGTCGCCGCCGGCCAACTCGCGGTCCGCCTCGTCAACGACCTCGTCGAGACCGATCCCGAGTTCGACTTCGAGGCGGAGTTCGACTCGTTCCTGCGGCGGGCCGAGCGAGTGGCTTTCGGCCCCTCCACGGCGGCCATCCTCGAGGAGGCGGCCTCGCGGGACATCCCCTTCATCCGTCTCACCTCCGGTTCGCTCGTCCAGCTCGGTCAGGGCGTGCATGCCCAGCGCATCCGAGCGACGATGACGTCCAAGACGAGCGCGCTCGCAGTGGACATCGCGGGCGACAAGGACCTCACCGCCACGCTCCTCGCGTCCGCGGGCCTGCCCGTCCCCAAGCAGGAGTCGGTGAGGACCCTGCGCGGGACGCTCGCTGCGGCGAGGCGCATCGGCTTCCCCGTCGTCGTCAAGCCGCTCGATGGCAACCACGGCCGGGGCGTCTGCCTCAACCTCGCCGGCGACGCGGAGGTCGAGCAGGCCTACGACACCGCCAAGGCGCAGTCGCGTCGTGGCATCATCGTCGTCGAGTCCTTCGTCACCGGACGCGACTATCGATGCCTCATCGTCGGCGGCAAGATGCAGGCGATCGCCGAGCGCGTCCCCGCTCACGTCACCGGCGACGGGTCGAGCACCGTGGCCCACTTGGTCGACGTCACCAACGCCGACCCCCGCCGCGGTGTCGGCCACGAGAAGGTCCTCACCCAGATCAAGGTCGACGCCAACGCACTGGAGATACTCGCCGGACAGGGATACGGCCTCGACTCGGTCCCGGCCGACGGGGAGATGGTCAGGCTCGCTCTCACCGGCAACATGTCGACCGGTGGCATCTCGATCGACCGCACGTGGGACGCACACCCCGACAATGTCGAGATCGCCGAGGAGGCCGCCCGGATCGTCGGGCTCGACGTCGCCGGCATCGACTTCATCTGCCCCGACATCACCTACCCGGTGCGCGAGACCGGGGGTGCGATCTGCGAGGTCAACGCCGCGCCGGGCTTCCGGATGCACACGCACCCCACCATCGGTGACCCGCAGTTCATCGCCAAGCCGGTGATCGACATCCTCTTCCCGCCCGGATCGACCTCGCGGGTCCCGATCGTCGCCGTCACCGGGACCAACGGCAAGACGACGACCTCGCGGATGATCGCGCACATCTTCAAGGGCATCGGCCGCAAGGTCGGCATGACCTCGACCGACGGCGTCGTCATCGACGAGCGCCTCGTCATCAAGGCCGACGCCTCCGGTCCCCGCTCGGCGCGCATGGTCCTACAGAACCCCCGCGTCGACTTCGCCGTCATGGAGGTCGCCCGTGGCGGCATCCTGAGAGAAGGTCTCGGCTATGACCGCAACGACGTCGCGGTCGTCACCAACGTTTCGCCAGATCACCTGGGCCGGGGAGGCATCGACACTCTGCGGCAGCTCGCAGACGTCAAGTCGGTCATCGTCGAAGCCGTCCCACGGGACGGTTTCGCGGTCCTCAACGCCGATGATCCCCACGTGCGCACCATGCGCCGGCGATGCTCCGGTGGCATCGTCTGGTTCTCCCTGCAGCCACCCGGCAGCGACATCCGCGAGTTCATCGACGACTACTGCCGACGAGGCGGCCGGGCCGTCGTCCTCGATCCGAGCGACAAGGGCGAGATGATCGTCATCAGGCACGGACGACGGAGCATGCATCTCGCCTGGACACACCTGCTGCCATCGACCTTCGGGGGCGCGGCCCGCTTCAACGTCGCCAACGCCATGGCCGCCGCGGGCGCCGCCTTCGCGGCCGGGGCGCCGCTGCACGACATCCGCCAAGGCCTACGCACCTTCGCCACGACCTACTACCTGTCACCGGGACGACTCAACCTGCTCCAGGTGGGCGGCGCCGACGTGTTCATCGACTACTGCCACAACCCCGCTGGCATGAGGGAGCTCGGCCGATTCGTCGATCGCTACGCCGACCAGCGGGCCGGTCAGAGCGAATTCGGCCGGATGTCTCGCATCGGGATGATCGGCGCGGCCGGCGACCGCCGAGACGACGACATCCGCGAGCTCGGCGCCGTGGCCGCCGACTATTTCGACGTCATCGTGATCCGCGAGGACGAGCGTCTCCGCGGCCGCAAGCCCGGCGAGGCCGCGCAGCTGCTCGCCGAGGGAGCCCGCGCCCGGATGGACGAGGGTGCCCGCTGCCGGCAGATCGAAACCGTCCTCGATGAGCTCCAGGCGACCCGCCACGCCGTCGCCAGGAGCAACCCCGGCGACATCGTCGTGCTCTGCGTCGACAAGCATGCCAAGGTCCTCGCCGAACTCGAGTCACGCACCAGCGTCGCCCAGCCCGGCGCGCGCGAGTCGATCGGCGATCCGGATCTCGACCCGGCCGATCTCACCGAGTCCGCCGCGGCCGAAGCCGACGGGGCCCCGCAGGAGGCACTCTCCGTGGGTCCGGGCGGGCGCGCCGTCCGGGAGGACGACACGGCGATCTGAGCCTGAGCCTCAGCGGCATACGGCACGAGGTTGCCCGAATGCCGCTCGGCCGGCTCCCAGCGCACCGCGCCCTCGCGCCCTCGGTGCTCTTGCGCCCAGCGCCCAGCGCTCAGACGGGCGGTGCGAGCTGGTCGGCATGCGCCCGAAGATCCGCGCGGAAGCGCTGGATCTCCGGATCCGTTGCATGCTCGAGCATGAGCCGCAGCAGGTCCGCGACGCTTTGGCGCTCCTGGCCGAGATCGGCATCGAGCACTGCCCGGAACAGGGTGGCCAGTGGGTTGCCCGGGTGATCCAGTAGCACACGCTCGACGAGCGCCGCCGCCTGCTCAAGACGCCCGGCGCTGCGCAGCGCCGACGCGAGGCGTAGCTGGGCGTCATGCCGCTGCGGCTCCACCAAGCCCGCCGCAAGCGCCCGCTCGTAGGCTTCGATGGCCTCGGCCAGCCGCCCGGAGTTGTGCAGCGTCGCCGCGTACTCGTAGGTCAGGCGGGCATCTGTGGGATGCTGCTCGACCCAGGCGGCGGCCGTCTGGATCTGCGCTGCCTCGTCCGCGAGCTCCCACATCGCGGCGATCTGGGCTTCGAGCTCGTGCTCGCCCCGGGCGATGACGACCTTGCGCCGGATCGCGCGGGCATCGTCCACCGTGCCACCGTGATCGCGGATCCAGCGATCGATCTCGACCCGCTCGGCGTGGCACATGACGGCGATCGTGTCCCCGGGCACCGCACGCCGGGCAAGACGGGCGAGCGACTCGACCTCGCCGTCACACCGTGGCACGTCGAAGACCCCCACCTTGGCCAGACCCTCGCGGAAGTGCCCGTCGATCTCATCGGCGGTGCGACCGCGAAGATAGCGCTCGAGCACCTTGATGATGGTCTCGTCTGCGCCACGGCCGGCGATCTCGCCCAGCGACACGATCGCCTCGTCGGGGCGGTCGCCCGCGCAGCCGAGCACGAGACGCACCGAGCCTCCGGCAGCGGTGAGCCCGCGGGCGACGTCGAGCAGTGCCTCGAGGCCGGCCTCGTTGTGGGCCATGTCCATGATCACGGTGCCCCGGCCGCCGGTCTCGAGGGGCAAGGTGTAGGTGTTGAGCCGCCCCCAGTTGTGCTCGGGGTCGGGGGCGAAGGTCTTGAGGCCCTCGACGACGGCAGCCCGCGGGATCCCGAGCCCGAGCGCCGCGGCAGCTCCGGCCAGGGCGTTCGCGGTGTTGGTGCTCGACAGGCCGCTCAGCGTCATCGGGACGTCGATGATCTTGACGAGGCGATCGGGGTCCCCGTTGGGTGCGAGGACGACGATGGCACCCTCGAGGACGGTGATCCCGCGGCCGCCGCTGTTGAGGGACTCCCACAGCGCCGGCGAGTCGGGGTCCAGGGTGAAGGCCCAGGGCTTGGCCTTGATCCCGTAGCGCATCGCCCACACACGCGGGTCGTCGCCGTTGAGCACGACCCAGCCCTCCCGCCTGGTCACCGTCGTGACGATCGCCTTGACCTCGGCCAACTGGTCGAGCGTGTCGATGCCCTGGAGCCCGAGATGGTCCGCGCTGACGTTGGTGACGACGCTGACGTCGTTGGACGTCACTCCCATCCCCTTGAACAGCATCCCCCCACGGGCGGTCTCGAGCAGGCCGATGTCGAGGCCCTCGGTCTCGAGGACGGCGCGTGCCCCGGCAGGGCCGGAGTAGTCCCCTGCCTGGGTGGTCTCCCCCATGACGACGACACCGTCGGTCGAGCTCCACGCAGTGGTGAGGCCCGCGGTCATGCACATGTGCGCCATGAGGCGGATCGTGGTGGTCTTTCCATTGGTGCCGGTGATCGATGCGACCGGCACGGACGGCTCGATGACCGTCGGGGGTGGGCCGTCTGCGGCCGACAGGATCGTCGATGCCGCGGCGTCGAGGATGGCCTTCACGTCGCCGCCCTCGAGCAGCTCCCGGAGGGCCGCACCAAGCTGCTCGCCCGCGACCTGGCCGCGGTTGCGGCGCAGCCACGGGAAGGCGACCACGACATCGGCCGCGCTAGCACCGGACCGGACGCGCACCCCGAGCCGCCGTGCACCGACCTGCGCACCCACCCGCCGCATCACGGTGCGGACGACGCGCATGACGAAACGCTGGCGCAGCGCCGTGCCCCGTTTGCCCGGGCTAGCCTCCCGCATCCCGAGCCGCACCGCCAGCGCCGTCGCATCGGTGCGCTTCAGGTCCAGGTAGCCCGGCAGGTGCAGGCTGACTTTGATGGCCGGCCTCGAGAAGTAGAGATTCGGCCCGTCGAGGACCCGCACCTCATCGACGCGGACGGCCGGCGCACTCGGTGCGTCGGCGCCGTCGGCGCGCGAGCTCGGGTACGTCACTGCCCCATGGCGTGCACGCCGCCGTCGACGTGCACGATCTCGCCGGTCGTGGCCGGGAACCAGTCGGAGAGGAGGGCCGCGCAGGCCCGCGCCGCCGGGACCGGGTCGCCGACGTCCCACCCCAGGGGGGCGCGCCGGTCCCACACCTCCTCGAACTGCTCGAAGCCCGGGATCGACCTCGCCGCGGTCGTGCGGATCGGTCCCGCGGCGACGAGGTTGCATCGGACCCCCTTGGGCCCCAGGTCCCGGGCGAGGTAGCGGTTCGTCGACTCGAAGGCGGCCTTGGCGACCCCCATCCAGTCGTAGACCGGCCAGGCGAACTTCGCATCGAAGGTCAGGCCGACGACGCTACCGCCCTCGGGCATGAGCGGCAGCGCCGCTGCGGCGAGCGACTTGAGGCTGTAGGCCGAGATGTGCAGGGTCGTCGAGACGTCCTCCCAGGTGCCCTCCATGAAGTCGAAGGCTCCCGGCGGCGCGAAGCCGATCGAGTGCAGCACTCCGTCGAGACGGTCGACGTGCTCCCGGGCTCGCTCGGCGAGGCTGTCGAGGTCCTCGCGGTTGGCCACGTCGAGCTCGAGCACCTCGGGTGCCGTGGGCAGGCGCCTGGCGATGGCCTTGGTGATCTTCATCGTCCGCCCGAAGGAGGTGAGGATGACCTCGGCACCTTCCTGCTGTGCGAGCTTGGCCACGTGGAAGGCGATGGAGCTGTCCATGAGGACGCCCGTGACGAGCAGCTTCTTACCTTCGAGGATTCCCATGTCTGTATTCTCCGGGGTGAGGGACGGTGCTGGGTTGTGGACGGGGTGGTGCGCTCGGGGCGCGCTGAGCGGCATACGGCGTGGTATGCCGCTGGGCCGGGTCAGTGCCCCATGCCGAGTCCCCCATCGACGGGGATCACTGCGCCGCTGATGTAGGCGGCGTCATCGCTCGCGACGAAGCGAACGACGCCGGCCACCTCCTCCGGGGTCGCGAAACGCCGCGCTGGAATGGTGTCGAGGTAGGCCTTCTTCTGCTCGTCCGGCAGGACCGCCGTCATCTCGGTGTCGATGTAGCCGGGGGCGACGACGTTGGCGGTGATCCCGCGCCCGCCGACCTCCCGAGTGATCGAGCGGGCGAGACCGATGAGGCCCGACTTGGACGCGGCGTAGTTGGTCTGGCCCGGCGACCCGAGCAGGCCCACCACGCTCGAGATGAGGACGATCCGACCGTATCGCTGGCGGACCATCCCCATCGCCGCGCGACGCACGCACCGAAAGGCACCGGTGAGGTTGGTGTCGATGACGGCGTCGAAGTCGTCATCGCTCATCCGCAGGATGAGCGTGTCGCGGGTGATCCCGGCGTTGGCGACGAGCACCTGGACGGGCCCGCCGAAGATCTCCTCGGCCTCGGTGAACGCGGCGTCGACGGACGCCGAGTCCGTCACCTCGCACCGCACACCGCGCAGCCCCTCGGGCGGCTCCCCCGACCGGTGCGTGATGAGGACGGTGTCGCCGGCGTCGACAAGCGCTCGCGCGATGGCCAGGCCGATCCCGCGGTTTCCTCCGGTCACCAGTACGTTGCGCGGCTGCGTCGCTGCCATGTGGCGCTCCTCGCGTCCCGCCGGGCTGGTCCCGGCTACTGCGACCGAACCTAACGGACTACCCATCGGTACGTCGCGTCATCCAGGCCTTATGGTTGAAGGGTGGGACACACCGAGCCGAAAGCCGTGGTGCACACCGTCACCTCGGCCAGGTCGTCGACGGCCGCACACAAGCGGCACCGGGAAGTCCAGTACCTCACCATGATGGGCATCCGCGTGATCTGCTTCGGGCTGCTCTTCGTGACGTCCGGCTGGATGCGGTGGGTGTGCATCCTTGCCGCCGTGCTGCTGCCCTACTTCGCCGTGGTGCTGGCCAACGCAGTCCGTCCGGGCCAGCCGGGAGTGATGACGCCGGTGGACGACCGGACGAAGCGTATCGAGCGGTGAGCGTGCTCCACCGCACTGGGGCAGCGGAGGATGCCGAGTGGATCTGCAGCGCCAAGGGATGCCGGCTTCCGGCGCCGCACGCCGTGGTGTGGAACAACCCGAAGGTGCATACGCCGCAGCGGCGCAAGGTCTGGCTGGCCTGCGATCACCACCGCGAGTCGCTCGCTGACTTCGTCCGGATGCGTGGCTTCCTCCTCGAGGTCATCGACGTCGAGGACCTGACCGACGCGGACGGTTGAGCCGTTGGGTGGTTGAGCGGTTGAGCGGTTGAACCGCTCAGCCGCCGATGGCCGACATCGGTCGGTCGGGCTGCACGAAGTCCGGCTCCCCGATCCCGTGCCCTCGGCGTTTGCGCCACATCTCGCCGCGCATGAGGTCGAGCAGGTCGTCATCGGTCGCACCGTCTCTCATCGGCGTACGCAGATCGGTCTCGGTGCGAGAGAAGAGGCAGTTGCGTACCTGTCCGTCGGCCGTGAGGCGGGTGCGGTCGCAGGCGGCACAGAAGGCCGCCGTGACGCTGGCGATGATGCCGACGGCTG
The DNA here is from genome assembly GCA_030452775.1 of Micrococcales bacterium. Classification (GTDB taxonomy): domain Bacteria; phylum Actinomycetota; class Actinomycetes; order Actinomycetales; family Dermatophilaceae; genus JAKDLQ01. The sequence continues at coordinate 25,959 of JAKDLQ010000003.1, forward strand.
CCGGACCGCCGTCGACGAGGAAGCGCTCGGCCGGCGCGCTGCCACGGTCCGCCGCCGGCAACGGTGTCAGCGTGTAGCGCTCGGACAGCCGCTGACGTATCTCGGCGGCGGTCACCATGTCTTGACGGTCCCAGGCGTGCTGTGCATCGAGCGGCATCTGCTCGATGAAACGCAGTTCATAGCCACGCTCGAGGCACCATGCAAGCAGATCGGCGACGTCTGTGTCGTTGACGCCGCGCATCGCGACTGCATTGACCTTGACCGGGGTCAGCCCGGCGGCAGCAGCCTTCGCCAAACCGGACTCGACGTCATCGAGTCGGTCGCGACGAGTGAGCCGGGTGAAGGTCTCGGCATCGATGGTGTCGAGACTGATGTTGACTCGGTCCAGGCCGGCCGCGACCAGGCGATCGGCCACTCGCTCCAGTCCGACTCCGTTGGTCGTCATGGCGATCCGCGGACGCGGATCCAGACGCGCGATCCCCTCGACGAGTGCCACGAGGGAGCGCCGCAGCAGTGGCTCGCCTCCGGTGAGCCGGACCTGCGTCACTCCGTCGCGCACGAACAGGCCGATGACCCGGAGCATCTCCTCGTCGGTGAGCATCTCTGCCTTGGGCATCCACGGAAGCCCTTCGGCGGGCATGCAATACGTGCACCGCAGGTTGCACCGATCGGTCACCGACACGCGCAGGTCACGAGCCGTCCGGCCGAACTGGTCGACGAGGCCCCCCGGGCGCAGGGTCGGTGTGGGAAGGTGTGACATGACTCCACCATAAGCCGGGTACCGTCGTGGGGTGGTACGGCTCTGGCTCACTCGGCGATGGATCATCGGCACCATCGCCGCCATCCTGTTCGCCGTCGCCTGCTTCTATCTCGGCCGCTGGCAGTGGAGCCGCTATGAGGACAAGCAGGTCAAGGTCACGGCCATCGCCTCCAACTACGACGCCCCGCCCGTCCCGCTCCTCACCGCACTGCCCGGCGCCTCGCTCTCGCCGCAGCGCCAATGGACCCACGTCACCCTGAACGGGACTTATGTGCAGGACGCCGACCTCTTCGTGCGCAACCGTACGCAGGACGCGACGGTGGGCTTCCAGGTGCTGACTCCGGTGCGGGCCGAGGACGGCACGACGCTGCTCGTGGATCGCGGATGGGTGCCCAACGCCCCTGAGGCCGAGACGATCCCACCGGTCGATCCGCCTCCCACCGGTTCGGTTGCCCTGACTGGCTGGCTGCGCACGGGCGAGCCGTCACTCGGACGCGACCTGCCACCGCCCCAACTGGCGAGTATCAGCATCGACGAGGCGCGGGCGCAGTTGCCCGAGGTCGGGACCGCCGACGTCTACCTGGTCCTCGGCAGCCAATCCCCTCCGGCCGTCAAGGGCCCCCACCCGCTGTCCCTGCTACCACGTCCCGTCGAAGACCTGGGCCCGCACCAGGCCTACGCCATTCAGTGGTGGATCACGATGCCGGGAGGGCTCGTCTTCGTCATCTGGGCGATACGGCGCGAGTTCCTGCAGACGAGCCCCGAACGACCCGTCCCGACCAAGCCGGCCGGGCCTGCCAGGCCCAAGAAGGTCCGCATCTGGGACGAGGAGGACTACTGACCTGCCGACCCCTGAGGCGATCCGGCCACCACGGCCGGCCGACCCATCCGATCCGGACTTCATGGCCGACTACCCAGCCCAGCACCACCCATCCAACTCGAGTGGCCCCCCCCCGCCCCCCGCCCCGGGGGCGCGGGGGGGGGGGGGGCCCCCGCGGGG
>JAKDLQ010000098.1 GCA_030452775.1 Micrococcales bacterium
CCGGCGAGGACGGTGACGCTCCCGTGGGCCAGGGCTCGCACGGATACCCGGGTGCGCCTCAGGCCCGCCATTGCCCGGCCCGTCCGCCAAACGCATGGCCGGTCATGGGCGGCCCGATGATCTCCTCGTCAGGCACCGACATCTCGTCGGCCACGGGCATCTCGTCGGCCACGGGTAATCGGTGGCGCCACAGTGACCAGATCTCGGTGCCGAACGACGTCGCGAGCATCGCCAGCGCCGCCAGCAGCGACACCGTCGTCCACGGTGAGCCGAGCACCTGTGCGGCGGCCAGCGTCAAGACGATCCCCTGGACGGCGGCGACCACCTTGCGCCACCGCCGGGCCGGGAGCGGCCGCCCGAGCCATGGCGCCCACCTGACCGCGACGACGAGCGCGTAGTGCGCAGCGCCGATGACCAGGACCCACCAGCCGACCGTGCTGCCGACGTAGATGCTCAACGCGAGGATGAGCAAGGCGTCGACCTCCATGTCGAAGCGGGCACCGAATGGGCACGCGGTCCGGGTGTACCGCGCGACCGGGCCGTCGATCGCGTCGAGGGCCAGCGCCACCCCCGAGAGCGCGACGAGCACAGCCACCGGCGTCGGGCGACCGAACGAGTCGGCGGTCAGGGCCGCGACACCGCAGACGAGGACGGCCCGGGTCAACGTCACCCGATCCGCCGGGCCGAGCACCTTCCGCTGATGCCCGACACGACCACGTCGGGCAAGGCCACGCGCGAGCAGCAGGTTGACGGTGGCGCCGGTGACGAGGCCGGCGACCCAGCCCGGTGCGCCGAGGCCGACGGTCTCCTGCAGCGAGCCGAGGAGGCCCACGACGGCGGCATACCCGATCACTGGGCCCAGGGCGATCACCTCATGCAGCGTACCTCCGCTTCGGAGGGTGCGGCCATCGGCCGCGAACCGCCGAGGCGGAGGGCGAGGCCCGGCAGGGCTTGGTTAGGCTGGACGCATGTCCACCGGGGCACGCGCATTTTGGCTGGTCGAGCCGGGCAGGGGCGAGATCCGGACGTCCCCGCTCCCCGAACCCGGCCCCGGGGAGGTGCTTGTGCGGACACTGCGCTCGGGTGTGAGCCGGGGCACGGAGGCGATCGTCTTCCGCGGCGAGGTCCCGGCCGGCCAACACGCGACGATGCGAGCGCCCCATCAGGACGGCGACTTCCCGGCACCGGTCAAGTACGGATATCTCAATGTGGGCGTCGTCGAGCACGGCCCACCCGGCCTGCTCGGCCGCACGGTCTTCTGCCTCTACCCCCACCAAAGCTGCTACGTCGTGCCGGCCGAAGCGGTGGTCGTCGTTCCGGACGGCGTGCCGCCGAGTCGAGCCGTGCTGGCGGGCACGGTCGAGACCGCCATCAACGCCCTCTGGGACGCCGCGCCACTGCTTGGTGATCGGGTCGCCGTCGTCGGTGCCGGCATGGTCGGCTGCTGCGTGGCCCGCCTGCTTCGCCGGTTCCCCGGCGTCGCGGTGACACTCGTCGACGTCGACCCGGGGCGGGCCGACGTGGCGGCCCGCCTCGGCGTGGGGTTCGCGCTGCCGGAGCAGGCGGCGTCCACGCCCGCCTGTGACATCGTCGTGCACGCGAGCGCGACCTCCGCCGGCCTGCAGCTCTCGTTGGGGCTGCTGGCGGCCGAGGGCACGGTGATCGAGCTCAGCTGGTACGGCGACGCCGAGGTCCGCCTATCCCTCGGCGGCTCCTTCCACTCGGCGCGGCTGGGAATCCGGGCCAGCCAGGTCGGCACGGTGGCGGCCGCCCGGCGCGCGCGGTACACACCGCCCGAGCGGCTGGCGCTCGCGCTGGAGCTGCTCCGCGATCCCGCCTTCGATGCCCTCGTCACCGGCGCGTCGTGCTTCGACGAGCTGCCCGAGGTCATGGCCCGCCTCGCCGGCGGCGAGCTGGCCGCGATCTGTCACACCATCACCTACGGGTCGGGGTAGGTCCATGTTCAGCGTGACCGTTCGAGATCACATGATGATCGCGCACAGCTTCCAGGGGGAGGTCTTCGGGCCGGCCCAACGTCTCCACGGCGCGACCTATGTCATCGATGCGACCTTCCGGGGGCCGGAGTTGGGAGGCGATGGCATCCTCGTCGACATCGGAAAGGCCACCGAGCAGCTGCATGAGGTCGTCGGCGAGCTCACCTACCGCAACCTCGACGAGGAGCCGGCATTCGCAGGGATGAACACCTCGACCGAGGCACTCGCTCGGGTCGTCGCCGATCGGCTCGCCGACCGGGTCCGCGCGGGAGATCTCGGAGAGGCCGCCGAAAGGGTGACCGGGATCGCGGTCACCCTCCGGGAGTCGCACGTCGCCTGGGCGAGCTACGAGCGTCCCCTGTGACCGACCTGCACTTCGTCGTGCCGGACACCGTCCACCGGCCGGACCGGCCGAGCGGCGGCAACACCTATGACCGCAGCATCGGCGCCGGCCTCGAGTCGCTCGGCTGGACCGTCCGCGAGCACGCGGTGCCGGGCCCGTGGCCACGGACGGACCGGATGGCCTGCGGCGCGCCCGCCGGGATGCTGGCGGCCGTTCCCGACGGCGGCCTCGCGCTCGTCGATGGCCTCGTCGCCTCCTGCGTCCCGGACCTCTTCGTGTCCGAAGCGCAGCGGCTGCGCATCGTCGTGCTCGTCCATATGCCGCTGGGCCAGGTGGACGCCGAGCAGGCAGGGGAGTGCCGCGTCCTCGGCGCGGCGGCTGCGGTCCTGACGACCAGTGTGTGGACCCGCGAGCGACTGCTCGAGCGGTATGCACTGGACCCGCACCACGTGCATGTCGCCGAGCCCGGGGCCGACGCACGTCCGCTCGCGCCGGGCACCGCCGCCGGCGGCGAGCTGCTGTGCGTGGCGGCGGTGACCCCCACCAAGGGGCACGACCGGTTGGTGGCTGCCCTCGCCTGCGTAGCCGACCTTCCGTGGCGGTGTGTCTGTGCCGGCGCGCTCGACCTCGAGCCCACCTTCGTCGAAGGGCTGAGGCGCCAGGCGCGCCGCTCCCGGATCGATCGCCGGATCGACTTCGCCGGTCCGCTGCCGCGCGAGGATCTCGATCGCGCGTATGCCGCCGCCGACGTGCTCCTGCTCGGGTCGCGGAGCGAGGCCTACGGCATGGTGGTCACCGAGGCACTGGCGCGAGGGCTGCCGGTGATCGCCACGGCGGTGGGCGGGGTGCCCGAGGCCATGGGTCAGGGACCCGACGGCGGCCGGGCCGGCATGCTCGTCCCGCCTGGCGACCCCCGCGCCTTCGCCGCCGCCCTGCGCGCCTGGCTGACCGAGACCGAGGTGCGGCGAGATCTGCGGAGCCTGGCCCGACAGCGACGTCACACCCTGACCGGCTGGGCGGTCACCGCGCGTACCGTCTCCGCCGTCCTCGGGCAGGTGCATCGTGGCTGACACCCGAAGCAGCCCGAGGCGGTGGATCCGCCCGAGGCGGTGGATCCGTCCGGTGGCAGGCGCCGTGATCCTGGCCTGGCTCCTCTGGCGGGTGGGCTCCGACCCCTTCCTCGTCGCCCTGAAGCGGATCGACGGGTGGTCCCTCGCCGCGGCAACCGGCATCGCCGTCATGACGACCGTCTGCAGCGCCTGGCGGTGGACCTTGGCGGCCCGGGGCCTCGGGGTCGCGCTGCCGCTGCGCTCGGCTGTCGCAGCCAGTTACCGCTCCCAGTTCCTCAACGTGACGCTTCCTGGCGGGGTGCTCGGCGACGTGCATCGTGGCGTGCGCCACGGCCGGGAGGCCGGTGACCTTGGCCGGGGCCTGCGTTCGGTGGCCTGGGAGCGCGCGTCCGGACAGGCCGTCCAGGTCTCGCTCACCGTCGCGGTGCTGCTCCTGCTGTCCGCGCCCGTGCGCATTTCTTGGCAGGTCGCCGTCGCGGTGGCCGCAGCGGCGGCGCTGACTCTTGCCCTGGTGGCCGGGCTCGCGTCGCACGGGGGATCGACGGCGCCGGCCCGAGCGGCGCGGGCCGCGATCGTCGACCTGCGCACCGGAGTGCTTGGGCGGCATACGTTGCCCGGCGTCGTCATCGCATCGACGGCGACCCTCGCGGGGTACGTGGCCACCCTCGTCATTGCGGCGCGGAGCGCCGGGGTCACGGCCACGCTCGGACAGCTGCTGCCACTGGCACTGCTCATCCTGCTGGCCATGACGATACCGCTGAGCATCGCTGGGTGGGGCCCGCGCGAGGGTGTGGCCGCCTGGGCGTTCGCCGCAGCGGGGCTCGGCGTGGACCAGGGGGTGGCCACCGCGGTGATCTACGGCGTGATGGTGTTCGTGGCCGCCTTGCCGGGTGCCGCCTTGCTGCTTGCGGCGCGGCTTGACCGCCGAGCTGTTCGCCTGCCTCGGACCGAAACGCGAGGCGTGGCGAGGCCGATCGTTGCCGGCACGAACGGCGCGGGTCGTGCGTGAGCGTCCCTACATCCTGGTCAGCTGCGGCATGTCCATCGACGGCTACCTCGCGACGAGCGCGCCGACGCGCCTGCTGCTGTCCAACGAGGCCGACTTCGACCGAGTCGACGGCGAGCGGGCGGCCTGCGACGCGATCCTCGTCGGCGCCGTGACCATCCGCAAGGACAACCCCCGGCTGCTCGTCCGATCGCCCGTGCGACGAGCTGCTCGGATCGCGCGGGGAGATCCGCCCTCGCCGATGAAGGTGACCGTGACGCGGAGCGCGGATCTCGACCGCGCGGCTCGCTTCTTCAGCGCCGGCGACACGGACAAGCTCGTCTACTGCGAGACCCAGGCGTTCGCCGAGGCCCGCGACCGGTTGGGGTCCGTGTCCACAGTCATCGACGCCGGCCACCCCGTCGCCATGCGCGAGGTCTGCGAGGACCTCCATGCCCGAGGTGTGCGGCGCCTGATGATCGAAGGCGGCGCCGCGGTACACACCCAGGTGCTCGAGGGCGACCTCGCAGACGAGCTGCAGCTCGTGATCGCGCCGTTCTTCGTCGGCGACTCCGATGCCCGACGGTTCGTCGGTGACGGGTCCTTCCCGTGGAACCCCAGGCGGCGAGCCGCCCTCGTCGAGGCCCGGCAGATCGAGGACGTTGTCCTGCTGCGCTACGCTCTCTCGTCCCGGTTCCGGGAGCGGTGACGAGTGAGCAGCTGGCGGCAACGGCCGCGTTCTTCCCGAGAAGGAGCGTTTGGCATGGAGATGCTTGCGTTGGACAGCGGTCTGCCGAAAGATAGCATGGCTCGAGAACGGTGTTTCGCGGCGCAAGAGGAGTAATGGCATGCAGGTTCGTCCGGACCAGGTCCACGAGGTGCTCGGCAGGCACCTCCTCGTCGACGGGTTCCGTCTCGTCTATGACACGAGCAGGAGCAAGGACTCGTGGCTCGTCGATGCCCGGACCGGGGAGCAGTATCTCGACCTCTACACGTTCTTCGCGTCGGCGCCGCTCGGCTCCAACCCGACGGGGATCGTCGATGACCCGCAGTTCCAGACGCTGCTGGCGCAGGTCGCGTCGAACAAACCGGCCAACTCCGACGTCTACACGACCCACCTGGCCGAGTTCAGCGAGACGTTCTCGCGGGTCCTCGGCGACCCCGAGCTGCCACACCTGTTCTTCATCGAAGGTGGGGCGCTCGCGGTGGAGAACGCGCTCAAGACCGCGTTCGACTGGAAGAGCCGCCTCAACGAGGCCGCCGGCCGGTCGCCCGACCTCGGGACCCAGGTCATGCACCTGACCAAGGCCTTCCACGGCCGCACCGGCTACACGATGTCGCTGACCAACACCGACCCCAACAAGGTCGCGCGCTTCCCGAAGTTCGACTGGCCGCGGATCGACGTCCCGGCGATCACCTTCCCCCTCGCCGAGCATCTCGGGCAGGTCGAGGCCGCCGAGCAGCGGGCCCTCGAGCAGGCCCGGGGCGCCTTCGAGCAGTTCCCCCACGACATCGCCTGCTTCATCGCCGAACCGATCCAAGGCGAGGGCGGCGACAACCATCTGCGCCCGGAGTTCCTCCAGGCCATGCAGGCGCTGTGCCACGAGTACGACGCGCTGTTCGTCCTCGACGAGGTGCAGTCCGGCGCCGGATTCACCGGCACCGCCTGGGCCTATCAGCAGCTCGGTCTCGAGCCCGATGTCGTGGCCTTCGGCAAGAAGGTCCAGCTCGGCGGGATCATGGCCGGCCGGCGAGTAGACGAGGTGCGCGGCAACGTCTTCGAGGTGTCGAGCCGGATCAACTCGACATGGGGTGGCGGCCTCGTCGACATGGTCCGCTCCGGCCGCCTCCTCGAGATCATCGAGCGCGACGGCCTCATCGAGCACGCCGCCAAGACCGGCTCGTGGCTGATCGAGCGGCTCGGCGAGCTCGGCGAGCGCCACGCCGATACCATCTCCAACGTGCGTGGGCGCGGCCTGATGTGCGCCTTCGACCTGCCCTCCGGCGAGGCACGGGACACCGCCCTGCGGCGGCTGCGTGACGAGGGCAGGGTGCTCGCGCTCGCCAGTGGTGAGCGCGCGATCCGCTTCCGCCCCGCCCTGTCGGTGACCCAGGAGGATCTCGGCTTCGGCCTCGCTGCCATCGACCGCGTCGTCTCCAGTCTCTGACCCGCGGCGGGCTCGTCTGCGGACTCAGCGGCGGACATGGCGGTGGACATGGCGGTGGACTCGAGCGGCGGCGCCGCCGATTTGGTCGGTGCGCCGGGCACCGGTACGCTTGAACACTGTGTCTGAGGCATGCCCTCGGTCATACGCGATGACGGCTTCGGTGCACTGCCCGCTCGACCCCAGGTCGAGCCCGGACACCACTGATCTGCCAGAGCACACCTCTCGCCGGGCAATCCGTCGCGACGCCCCCTGGGGCGAGGCGACGGGGAGTGCAGGGGAGAGCACCGTCCACCACCGTTGGCACAGAATGCCCAGCGGGACACACCCGGCCTCGGGGGTGGGCGAACAGCCAAGGAGCAGGCCCCATCGGCCCGCCGATCACAGCAACGTAAGGAAAGACCAGGTTGCCCACTATCAACCAGCTGGTCCGCAAGGGCCGCGAGGACAAGGCCGACAAGGCCAAGACCCCGGCGCTCAAGGGCTCGCCCCAGCGCCGCGGGGTCTGCACCCGCGTGTACACGACCACCCCCAAGAAGCCGAACTCTGCCCTGCGCAAGGTGGCCCGGGTGCGCCTCAGCTCCGGCATCGAAGTCACCGCCTACATCCCCGGCGTCGGACACAACCTGCAGGAGCACTCGATCGTGCTCGTCCGCGGAGGCCGGGTCAAGGATCTGCCCGGTGTGCGCTACAAGATCGTCCGCGGCACCCTCGACACCCAGGGCGTCAAGGGCCGCAAGCAGGCGCGCAGCCGCTACGGCGCGAAGAAGGAGAAGGCCTGATGCCACGCAAGGGACCCGCTCCGAAGCGTCCGCTCGTCGTCGACCCCGTCTACGCGAGCCCGCTCGTCACCCAGCTTGTCAACAAGATCCTTCTCGACGGCAAGAAGGCCATCGCCGAGACGATCGTCTACGGCGCCCTCGAAGGCGTCCGCGCCAAGACCGGCACCGATCCTGTCACCACGCTCAAACGCGCACTGGATAACGTCAAGCCGGCGATGGAGGTCAAGTCCCGCCGCGTCGGTGGCGCGACCTACCAGGTGCCGATCGAGGTCAAGCCCGGCCGTTCCACGACGCTGGCCCTGCGGTGGCTGGTCGGCTACGCGCGACAGCGCCGCGAGAAGAGCATGACCGAGCGCCTCATGAACGAGATCCTCGACGCGAGCAACGGCCTCGGTGCCGCGGTCAAGCGCCGCGAGGACACCCACAAGATGGCCGAATCCAACCGGGCCTTCGCGCACTACCGCTGGTGACAGCGGCCCCGGGCGTATGCCGCTGACGTATGCCGCTGGGCGAGCAGAGCGGCATACGCCCCGGGGTGAGCCCTGCCGCACCGGCCGGCCCGGCCCCCGCAGACCTTCCCACGATTACGAGATGAGAGAACTGACGTGGCACTCGACGTCCTGACGGACCTCACCAACGTCCGCAACATCGGCATCATGGCGCACATCGATGCCGGCAAGACGACGACGACCGAGCGCATCCTGTTCTACACCGGTGTCAACCACAAGCTCGGTGAGACGCACGACGGTGCGTCGACGACCGACTGGATGGAGCAGGAGAAGGAGCGCGGCATCACCATCACCT
>JAKDLQ010000099.1 GCA_030452775.1 Micrococcales bacterium
TACCAGTACGCCTGAGTCCCAGACTGGGGGTCAATTCGCTTCGTGAAAATCGGCGCTAACCGCTCCGACCGTCGCAGCCGCTGGCTGAACATCGCGGTCGCGGGCGAGCTAGTGCGCGACCCCGACACGGTCCTGCGCCGCGCGCGCGCGAACCTCGAGCTGCTGCAGGCGAACCATCCGCGCGGCCAGGGTGCGAAGTGGCTGCGCGAATGGGAGAAGCTGCTCGACGGCTCGGTCGATGAGGTGCTCGACGTGCTCACCTCGCAGACGCCGCGCGCGCGGGAGTTGCGAGCGAACTCCCCCTTCGCGGGCGTACTCAGCAGTGAGGACCGCGAGAACGTGCTGCACGCGTTCCAGACCCACCTGCAGCCTCGGGTCTCGTGACCCGCGGGCAGCTGGCGCACATTCTGCGCGCAGCCGCAAGCGACAGTCGCCCACGGATGCGCGACCTGCCTACGACGGACACTCCAGCTCGTGCGCAGCGTTACCGCAGGCGCGCCCCCATGTCGGTCCTGTGAGCCGCTGCGGCCAGCATCTGCACATGAACGGCTCCGTCACGTACCCGCGCACCTGCTGCACGACGTGGACCGGGGGCTGTGTCGCGTCCTGGACCTGTAGGGCATCGGCTGCGGAGTCAGCAGAGCCGAGGCCAGCCCCGGATCACACGTCGAAGGTCACCCCTTGGGCGAGGGGGAGCTCACCGGAGTAGTTGATCGTGTTCGTCGCCCGCCGCATATACGCGCGCCACGCGTCCGAGCCCGACTCCCGGCCGCCACCGGTCTCCTTCTCCCCGCCGAAGGCACCGCCGATCTCCGCCCCGGACGTGCCGATGTTGACGTTGACGATCCCGCAGTCCGAGCCGGCCGGCGACATGAACAGCTCCGCCTCGGCCTGATCGGAGGTGAAGACGCTCGATGAGAGGCCCTGCGGGACGTCATTGTTCATCTCGACGGCCTCGGTGAACTTCTCGTACGGCATGACGTAGAGGATCGGCGCGAACGTCTCCTCGTGCACGATCTCGGTCTGCTCCGGCATACGGATCACGGTCGGGGTGACGTAGTACGCGTCAGAAGCCGCATCCGCGAGGACTCGCTCCCCGCCGACGACGACCTCGCCGCCCTGGGCGCGCGCCCGCTCGATAGCGCTGGTGAAGCCCTCGAGGGCGCGCTCGTTGACGAGCGGCCCGACGAGCGTGCCGTCCACCAGCGGGTTGCCGACCGGCAGCTTGGCGTAGACGGCGGCGACCCGCTCGGTGACCGCGTCGATGACCGAGGAGTGCGCGATGACCCGGCGCATCGTCGTGCACCGTTGGCCGGCCGTGCCTGCAGCCGCGAAGACGATCCCCCGCGTCGTCAGGTCCAGGTTCGCGCTCGGGGCGACGATGGCGGCGTTGTTGCCGCCGAGCTCGAGCAGGCTGCGTCCGAAGCGCTTGGCGAGACGCGGTCCGACGTTGCGTCCCATCCGGGTCGAGCCGGTGGCGCTGACCATGGCCACCTGCGGATGCTCCACGAGCGCCTGGCCCACGTCCGGACCGCCGATGACGACCTGGGCCAGATCCGCTGGGTGTCCGCACTCGGCGAGGGCCTGGCGCAGCAACGCGGTGGCGGCCAGCGCGCACAGCGGGGCCGACTCCGACGGCTTCCACACGACGGCGTCACCGCAGACGAGCGCCACCGCGGTGTTCCACGACCAGACGGCGACCGGGAAGTTGAACGCCGAGATCACGCCGACGACCCCGAGCGGATGCCAGGTCTCCATCAGTCGGTGCCCGGGACGCTCCGAGGTCATGGTCTTGCCGAAGAGCTGTCGCGACAGGCCGACGGCGAAGTCGCAGATGTCGATCATCTCCTGCACCTCGCCCTCCGCCTCGGAGGTGATCTTGCCGACCTCGATGCTGACCAGGGTGCCGAGGTCCACCTTGTGCTCCGTCAGCAGTTCGCCAAGACGCTTGACGACGGCGCCCCGGACCGGCGCGGGCACGACCCGCCAGTCGAGGAAGGCCGCATGCGCCCGGGCGGCCACGTCGTCGATCTCGGCGGGCTCGGTCCACCGTACGGACGAGACCGGCTGGCCGTTGACCGGCGACGTGCCGGTCTGCTCCCCGGCAATCGCCTCGAGGTCGACCCCGCACCGGCGGGCCGCCTCCTCGGCGATGGTGCGCAACTCGTCACGGGCGGGCAGGACCGCTCGGTCAGCAGCATCGTCACCCGGGCGGGCCTGGGTCTCCAGGGTCTCGGTCTGCGGGGTCTCGGTCTCAGTGCTCATGACATGGCTCCTTCTGTGTCGGACGGATCTCAAACGATGTTCTTCTCATGGTGCAACGCGGCGCGCTCGAAGCGGTCGGCCCCCAATGCCGAGACGTCGACGAAGGGGGCCTGCCCGGCCACGAGCGAGCCGATGACCTCACCCACTGCAGGCCCGAGCAGGAAGCCGTGCCCCGAGAATCCGGTGGCGTAGAGGAACCGGCTCACGTCGGGCGCCTCCCCGATCAAGCCGTTGTGATCGGGCGTCATCTCATAGAGCCCGGCCCATCCGCTGGCCAGGCCGACTTCGGACAGGGACGGGACGCGCCGCTCGATGGCGCCCGCCAGCCCGGTGAGCCACTCCTCCCCGCGGTGCAGCTTGAACCCGACCTCCTCGTGCGGATCGGACATGCCGATGAGCATGCCCGGCCCCTCGGGGTGGAAGTAGAAGGACGTCGAGAAGTCGATCGTCATCGCCATCGTCGACGGCAGCCCCGGGATCGGCTCGGTGACGACGATCTGACGGCGGAGGGGGTCGACCGGCAGGTCGACACCGAACAGCTCCGCGACCGGGCGGGACCACGCTCCCGCACAGCAGATGACCGTCCCGGTCTCGATGCGGCCGCCCTGCGTCTCGACGGCGCGGATGGTGCCGCCCGTGACCTCGGCCCCGGTCACCGCACAGTTGGTCATCAGGGTGGCGCCGGCTCTACGCGCTGCGCGCGCGTAGCCGAGCACCACCGACTCGGGGGTGCAGTGCCCGTCCCGTGGTGAGTATGCCGCCGCGAGGATCCCTTCGGTGTCGATCAGGGGTGACAGTCGCTTGGCCTCGGCCGCGTCGATCATCTCGCTCGGGACGCCGAGCGACTGCTGCAGGGCGACGCTGCGTTCGAAGTCGGCAACGTCATCGGGGTTGTCGAGCAGGAAGAGGTAGCCGTCTTGGTGCAGGTCGATCTCCTGGTCGAACAGCTCGCCGAAGCGTTCGAAGACCTCGAGGCCGCGCAGTCCCATCCGGATGTTCGTCTCGTCGCTGAACTGCGCCCGCACGCCGCCGGCAGCCTTGGACGTCGAACCGGCACCGAAGGATCCCTCATCGAGCAGAACGACGTCACCGGCCCCGCTGCGCGCCACGTGATAGGCGACGCTCAGTCCGATGACGCCCCCGCCGATGATGACGACATCGGCCTGGGCGGGTGGCTTCGCGCTCACGCGTCAGACCCCGGCGGCGTCTGCTGTCGGTGTCGGAGTGGGCGTCGGCTGAGGTCCATGCCCCCAGCGTGGCATCAATCCCCGGAAAGTCCTACCTCGCGCAGTCCCCTCACCAGTCCTCCCCACCAGTCCTCCCACCGCTCCTCCCCACCGTGCCTACATCGCGCGAGCGACGCTGCGGCGCAGGGCCCAGGTGCCCAGCGCGAGCAGCACGAGCGCCATGGCCGCCAGCACACCGAGCTCGGGAAGGATGTCGACGAGGCTGGCGTGGTGACGCTGGATGGCCGCGAAGGCGTCGTACGCCCAGGCGTGCGGCGTCACGTGCGCGACGGTGCGCAGGGTGTCGGTGAAGATCTCGAGCGGCACCATCCCACCGCCGAGGCCGGCCAGCACGAGCCCGATGCCGATGCCCACCCCGGACGCGGCGGCCTCGTTGTCCATGAGCGCGCCGAGGAGCATCGCCGCCCCCGCCGACACGGCGCCGAAGACGAGCAGCACGAGACCCGACAGGAACGGGTCACCCCAGCGCACCCCGAAGAGCAGCGCCGTGGCGATCATGATGTAGGCCCCTTGGAAGACCGCGATCGCCCACCGTCCGGCGGCCTCCCCGAGCAGGACCTGTCCGGTGGACACCGGGGTCGACAGGGCCCGCGCGATGATCCCGAGGCGCCGGGCCTGGATCAGCGTCGTGGATCCCGCGAGTGAGATGAGGAAGACGAAGAGCAGCAGCTGGGACGAGGCGCCGAGGTCGAACCTGCCGAGACCAGAGAACTCCTGGGCGATCTCATCGACATCCTCGATCCGCAGGCTCGGCGGGGTCACCTGCGCGTCGACCGCCGCGAGAGCCGTGCGGGCGGTGCTCGCATCCACGCCGCGGTCGCCTCCCTCTGCGACGAGGGCACGCACCCGTGCCCGGTCGAGATCGAGCGCGCCGACCGCGCCGCGGACCTGCTGCTGGACCGCGATGGCGTTCGACTGCGACCCGGGGACGACCTCGAGCCGCACCGGCTCGTCGGAGCCGTAGGCCGCGTTCGCCCCGGCCGGGATGAACAGTCCGACGTCGGTCCGTCCCCGGGAGACCCGATCGAGGACCTCGTCGTGGCCGCCGGTGTCGACGGTGATCCCGGCGTCGGTGAGCTGGGCGCTGATCGCCTGCTCGAGGGGCCCGCTCTCCCCGGCGATGCTGACCCTCCCGCTCGACCCCGAGCCGCCGAACTGGGATCCGAGCACGAGCACGAGGAGCAGCGGGAAGATGAAGACGAAGAAGATGTTGGACCGGTCGCGCAGGAAGCGGCGCAGCTCCGTCGCGGCGACGGTGATGACGGGTCTCACAGGCCCGCCCCCCGATCCGGGATGACCCGGGAGATCGCCGCTGCCACGACCGCGAAGCCGAGCATGATGAGCACTGGGACGCCGATGTCCCCGATGCCGCCGCCACCGTAGGTGATGCCGAGTCCGCGGATGAAGGCACTGATCGGGTTGAGGTCGAGCAGGGTGCCGACGAAGCCGGTGGCGGCGATGGGGAAGAAGGCGCCACCGGCGATGCCGAGCACCAGCGCCACGATCGACTGGGCGATGCTCGCCTGCTCGCTGGTGCGGGCGACGCGGGCCACGATGAACATGAGGGACGTCGAGGCGGTGACGACGCAGAGCACGAGCACGGCGATGGCCGGCACCGAGCCGAAGTCGACGCCGAAGAGCAGCCCCCCGACCGTGAGCAGGATGCTCGTGGCGACCACCCCGAGGATGAAGGCGACCAGGGCCTTGGCGCCCACGACGAGTCCGGGCCGCATCGGCATCGACCGGAGGCGCGCGAGCGTGCCCTGGTCGCGCTCGTACACCAGGGCGAGCACCCCGAACCCGACGGTGAAGAGCAGGAACAGGCCGGCCTGGCCGGCGACGAGCGCTCCCGACATGGACAGTTGCTCGTTGGACGCGGCGCCTCTGGCCAGGGTGATGGACGGTCGCGCTGCCGCCACGGACTGCGCGGCCGCGGCCACCTCGGCAGGGGTCAGGCCGAGCCGTGACCCCGCGATGGCGCTGCTGGACCCCGCTTCGAGGTGGTCGATCGCCTCCTGGAGCACCGAGATGACGATCTGGGTCCCGATCCCGCCGTCGCCCTCGATGACGGTGACCTGCTTGCCGGTCCCGGACCGCAGGCTCGCCCCGAAGCCGTCCGGGACGATAAGGCCGACCTGCGCCTCACCGTTCCTGGCGAGGTCACGCACCTGCTCTGCCGGTGCGTCCTTGACGGTGACCCGAAGCCCACCGGCGCCATCGCCGCCCAGCCCGTCGAGAGCACCGACGAGCGCCGCCGCCAGGTCGTCGCCGGCGGGGACGGAGGCCGCGACGGTGACCGGACCGATCGGCTCGTCCTGCGCGTCACCGATGACGAGGTCGAGGACGGCCATCAAAGCGAGGGGGACGATGATGGCGAAGATGACGACCGACTTGTCGCGGATCCGCTGACGCAGGTCCGAGCGGGTCATGGTCCACAGTTGTCGCACGTCAGTCCCTCAGCGCCTTGCCGGTGAGCCGGAGGAAGACCGACTCGAGGTTGGGCCGAGTGATCTGCACGTCGTTGAGGCGCATGCCCGCGCTCGTGGCCTCGGTGACGATCTCGGCGATCGCGGTCGGTGCGTCGTGGACGGCAAGGTGAAGGGTATGCCGCTCACGATCGACCTGCTCGACCGCCGGCAAGGCGAGCAGCGCCGCTTCGGCGGCCACCGTGTCCCCCGAGCCGTCGAGGCGGATGTGGTCCACGTCGCCCGTGAGCCGGATCAGCTCGTCGCGAGTGCCCTCTGCCTGCAGCAGGCCGGAGTCGATGATCCCGATCCGGTCACAGAGACGCTCCGCCTCCTCCATGTAGTGCGTCGTGTAGAGGACCGCCATCCCCGCCGTGGAGAGGCTCTCGACCGACTCGAGGATCGAGTTGCGAGACTGCGGGTCGACGCCCACCGTGGGCTCGTCGAGGATGAGCAGTTCCGGTTCGTGCAGCAGCCCGATGCCGATGTTGAGCCGGCGCTTCATGCCCCCGGAGAACTCCTTGGTGGGGTCCTTGGCCCGGTCCGAGAGGCCGATGACGTCGAGGACGTCCTCGACCCGGGAGGCGAGGGTGGTGCCGGACATCCCCTGCAGCCGCCCGAAGAAGGTGAGGTTCTCCCGAGCGGTCAGCTCCGGGTAGATGGCCAACTCCTGGGGGACGAGCCCGATGTGCCGCTTCGGCTCGACCCGGGCCGGACCCATGCGGTGGCCCTTCACGGTGACCGTGCCGGCGTCGGCCTCGATGAGACCCGCGACCATGGAGATCGTCGTCGTCTTGCCGGCGCCGTTGGGGCCGAGCAGCCCGTAGGTCTCGCCCCGGCCGACCCGGAAGGAGACGCCGTCGACGGCGATCAGGTCCCCGAAGCGGCGGGACAGGTCGGTGACGAGCAGGACGTCGCCGTCCCCGGGCGGCCCCTCGGGCGGAGTGTGACGGGTGGCATGCTCGGTCATGGTGTCCTCGTCGCGCTGGTCCGGGCGGTTGCGGGCTGGGTGCACATGGCGCTCGCAGTGAGCCCCGGTCGCTGAGCCTATCCGCGTGCCCGTCAGCGGGCCTGTGCCATCTGTCATGTCGTGCGCCGGACAGACGGCAGGGGCCCCTGCAGTCCCCGTCGTCACCGGCCGGCCGCGACTGGGAGCCGCGATGCAGTGCACCTACGGCAGGACGGTCACGGCGACTGTCTCGAGCCCTCGACCCGGTGCGAGGTCACCCGCTATCGGCGGACCGCGAGATTGTCGCCCACCCGTTCCGAGCCTTTTCCTATCTCGCCGCTGGAGTCATCGGGCAAGAGCCGTGCCTCACCGCCGCGTGTCGAGGAGGCCACCGCCCGGACCGAGACGCCATCCGCAGCGACCCGTGCTGACGGCGCGCAGCTCGCAGCGGCCGCCCAGTCCGAGCCCTTCGAGGTCGGCTCGATAGCTAGGACCACGCACCAGTCATCCTGGTCGTCCCGGCTGGCGAAGACCTTGAGGTGACCGACATCGGCCACGTGCGTCAGGTCGTTGACCGGCATCTCGGCAGACCCGCTGATCCACGCAGGCAACTTCGCCGGGGCCTCCCCCATGATCGCCAACTCGGGTTCGCCCGCTCCCGAGCAGGCAGTCAGCGCGATCGCGGCGCCGACGAGCAGGAGCGACCCCTTCGTCTTCGACATGACCTCAGTCTGACATCGACGAGTTGGCACCACCCTCGATCGCCCTGCGCGGACACCGGCCTGCCTGTCGTGTGTCCCGCAGCACGGCCCATGCGGTGCTAGCCTCGGGAGGCCTTGGGCGCGGTACAACAGCGACGCCGACGCTCTGGACCTTCCTTGAATGGTGCCGATCATGTCGCTCCCCGGCCCTGGCCGCGTTGCTGAAGGATCCGATGGGCGCGACCCCGCCGAACGACACGCCGGCGCCCAGGGCATCGAGCGCGGCCAGCGCACCGAGTCGCTGCTGCGGGCCCTCGACGCATGCCCCCCTGGGCTGGATCGGGACCAGCTGGTCGAAGAGGTCGTCCTGCTCAACCTCGATCTGTGCGACCGGCTCGCGGGACGCTACACCGGCCGGGGGCTCGATCATGACGACCTGGTCCAGGTCGCCCGGCTCGCGCTGGTCAAGGCCATCCAGCGCTACCAGCCTGGGC
>JAKDLQ010000100.1 GCA_030452775.1 Micrococcales bacterium
GGGGCGCACCGCCGTCGCGCCTTGGGCAGCGAGGATCGGCTTCCTCGCCTTGCTGGCCGTGACCGCAGAGGTGGCCGCGGCGCCGGCCGCGGCGCTGGCGGCGGTCGTCTCGGTGGAGTTCGGTGCGATGGTTCGGGGTGTGCTGACCGTGGTGGCCATATAGGTGGTTCCCTTCTCAGATGTCCAGGTGGACAGGTCCAGCAGCAGCGTTGATGCAGGTTTGGATGAGCTCGCCGTCTTGCCCGTGAAGCTCACCGGTGCGCAGGTCGCGGACCTGTCCGGCGACGAGCGGGATGAGGCAACTACGGCAGATGCCCATGCGGCATCCGCTCGGCATGACGACGCCGCACTCTTCGCCGGCGTCGAGCAGCGGGACGTCGCCTGCGGCGTCCACCTGCTTGTCGGACTTCTCGAACGTGATGGTGCCGCCCTCACCGCCGGTCCCCGGCAGCAGGACGGGCGCGAAGCGCTCGATGGTGAGCGGGCTCGCGGCGTCCACCTCGCGGTCCCAGAGGTCGGTTGCGGCGTCGAGGAAGTCGGCGGGGCCGCAGGCGTATGCCGCTCTCGTGCGCCAGTCGGGGCAGAGCGCCTCGAGGTCGGTCAGGTCGGTCAGGTCGAGTCGCCGGCCGTGCTCCTCGCGGGTGTACCAGTGCTTGACCTGCAGGCCAGGGAACTGGTCGGCGAGCTCGAGCAGCTCGTCGTGGAAGAGGGCCTCGGAGCGGGTCCGTGCCGAGTGGATGAGCACGACGTCGGCATCGGGTCGGCGTGGCACGAGGGTGCGGACCATCGACATCACGGGCGTCAGGCCGCTGCCGGCGGTGAGCATGAGCAGCGGGCGCGGATGGCGTGGCAGGACGAAGTCGCCCTGCGGCACGTCGAGGAACAGCACGTCTCCGACCCTCGTGTTGCGCACCAGCGCGGTGGAGACGAAGCCGATCGCGGTCACAGTGATGGCCGGGTCGTGACCGGCCGGGGCGGACAGGGAGTAGCTGCGCCACTGCCGGACCCCGTCGATCTCGACACCGATCCGCGCCCACTGACCGGCGAGGTGGGCGTTCCAGCCCTTGCCGGGCCGGAAGTGGATCGTCGTCGAGTCGGCCGTCTCCGGGACGACCTTGGTGACGACTCCCCGCAGCTGGCGGCTGGAGGCCAGCGGGTTGATCAGGCCGAGGAAGTCCTCCGGCTCGAGCGGGGTCGTCAACAAGGACGCCACGCGTCGGAGCGGTCTGATTATGGTCACAATGCCAAGCATCCCGCGGACCCGGCCCGGAAGTCTCGTCGTGGGGCGTACCCTTTGGACACATAGTTTGTTGTACCGCGATAAATGCTGAGGGAAGCAGTGGTGAAGATCCCGACAGACCCGCCGTGGTTGGTGCTCCCGGCCGAAATCAGCGACCTGCTGCGGCCCGGCCTCGACGACGTCGTCGAGCAGATCATCGAGACCATCCCGCACGACGTCCCCGACTACGCGCTGCCCATGGAGGGCCGCTTCGGGCAGGGCGTCCGTCAGGGCGTCCAGGTGGCCCTCGGCCGCTTCCTCGACCTGCCGGGGACCCGCCTGCAGGCGCTCTCCGAGGACGCCAAGTGGGTGTACGAGCGCCTCGGCAGGGGCGAGTTCCGCTCCGGCCGCAGCCTCGAGGCACTGCTGGCGGCCTATCGCTCCGGGGCCCGGGTGACCTTCCGGGCCATCTCCGGCGCGATCGCCGGTGCAACCCCGGGCGTCGGTGACTCGGCTACCTTTACGCCCGAGTTCTCGCCAGGGGTCCTGCTGGCGCTGGGGGAGTCGATCTTCGCCTACATCGACGAGATCTCGGCTGCGAGCGCCCAGGGCTATGCGCAGGAGCAGTCCGAGCGAGCCGGGGAGCAGCAGCGCCTGCGGGCCGGCCTCGTCGAGATGGTCCTGCGCGGTGACACGAGCGAGGCGACCCTCTCACGCGCGGCGTCCGCGATCGGGTGGAACCTGCCGGACGACGTCGTCGTCGTCACGGTCCCCTTCTCACACGCCGACGGTCTGCGGACGGCCCTCGGGCCCGATGCGCTCGTCGTCGAGCGTGGCGCCGAGGTGGTGGTCCTGCTCCCCTTCGGCAACCGCCTGGCGCGGACCCGGGATCTCAAGCGGGCGCTCACCGGCCGCCGAGCGATCATCGGCCCGCCGCGGCCACTGGCCACCGCGTCGGAGTCCTTGCACCTGGCGGTTGCAGCCGGAGCCCACGGTCTCGGTGGCGTCGGCACCGGCGGCAGTGGCGCCGACGGTCTGGGCCCCGCCGACGATCCTTCGCGCGAGGGGGGCATCGGCGCCGTGGCCGCGTCCGCCGGGCCGTCGGCTGACCGGGAGCGGCCGTTCTGGGTGGTCGACCATCTGGCCGAGCTGATCGTGCGTGCGGAGCCGCTCGCGACCGCCGATCTCGCCGACCGGGTGCTCGCCCCCTTGGCCGACGTGCGTGCCGCCGCGCGTGAGCGGCTCGTGGAGACCCTGTTCGCGTGGCTGCGTCACCACGGCCAGTGGGCCCCGGTCGCCGCCGAGCTCTTCGTCCACCCGCAGACCGTCGGCTACCGGCTGGGCCAGCTGCGGGAGCTCTTCGGCGCCGCCCTCGAGGACCCGCAGGCCCGCTTCGAGCTCGAGCTCGTCCTGCGGGCCGGCCACCGCTGACCCACTGCCCGGCCCGTATGCCGCTGGGCTGAGCCCCCGGTCGCGCTGCACGGCTGGCCCGGGTCCGAAGCGGCAGACGTGGCGCGGGGCCGGTAAGCCCAGGCTCACATAGCCGGGCGCTCGCTTGGCGAGCGCCCGAGCCAGGACCGGGACCTGCGCATCGTGGTAGTCGTGGACCTCGGCAGTCGCCTTGCCGGGGTGGGCGCGCAGGATACGTCCGGCATACTGGATGAGACGGCCCTTGAACGACACTGGCCCGGCAAGGAAGAGGGTGTCGAGCGCGGGACAGTCGAAACCCTCGCCGACGAGGCTGCCGGTAGCAACGGCGAGCAGTGGCGAGGATCCGGTCGGTTGCTGGAGGCGGGCCAGTGCGCTCGATCGGGCCTTGGCGCCCATGCCGCCCTTGAGCACCACCGGGCCGTGTCCACGACCGGCCAGCTGCTGGGCAAGGTCGTCGACGTGACCTGTCCGTTGGGCGAGAACCAGACAGTTCCTGCCTCGCGCGAGCGCGCCGGCCACGTCCTCGAGGATCTGAAGGTTGCGGGCGTCGTCTTCGGCGAGTGCACGGTGCAGACTCGCGATGGCACCAGGGATCGAGAGGTCCAGGTCTGCGATGTCCCTGAAGGCTGTCTCGTGCACCACCAGACGTGGCTCCGGGCGGCCCGCGGCAGCACCCTCGATCGTGCGAGCATCGGCAGGAGTGAGGGTGTGGCGGACCGGCCCCAGCTGGAAGGCGATGAGGTCATCGAGGCGGTCCCGCCGGTACGGCGTGGCGGTCAGCCCGAGCCACCGCCGAGCCGGGATCGTGCGGACTGCGGCCTCGAAGGCCGCGGCAGGGATGTGGTGGCACTCGTCGACGACGACCAGCCCGTAGCGCGAGAGCTTCTCGCCCAGGTCGTCGCGCCGGGCCAACGTCTGGAGTGTGGCGACATCGACGGTGCCGGTGAGCTTGGAGCGCCCACCACCGATCTGACCCGGGTTGACCCCCAGAAGCGCTTGGATCTGCGTGCGCCATTGGTCGGCCAGCGTCCTGCGGTCGACGAGGACCAGGGTCGAGGTGAGGTGTTCGGCGATGGCGGCGCAGGCCATGACCGTCTTGCCGGAGCCGGGGGGTGCGACCAGCAGCCCGAGCTCGTGTCTCGCGATGTCCCCCACCGCGGCCTGCTGCGCCAGTGACAGTTCGGCCCCGAACGAGACCTCGATCGGGCTGCCCTGGACGCGCCGGTCGTGGATCTCAGGCTTGCTTCCTGCCTCTGCAAGCACCTTCACGACGGTGTCCAAGAGACCGCGCGGCAGGACCAGGTGACCGTCGAGGGTCTCGTCATAGGACTGGACGAATCGCGGGATGTTCCAGGTTGACTGCCGACGGCGCTGGCGGTCGTAGAACTCGGGATTGGCCATGGATGCGGCGTGCTTGAGTGTCGCGTAGAGTGCCGGGCTCAGCTCGTCACCGGGAATGCGTACCCCGCCGTCGAGCATGAGATGCACGATCGGCGCAGGCCGGGGCACCGTGCGGGTCGACTGCGTACGGTGCAGCCGCTCCACCTTGACGCCGACCCTCGGCTCCCTCAGCCCCGAGGCAAGCCTGGAGACCTGCCTCGGGGAGAGCCGATCCAGGGTCGACAGGTAGTCCCACTGGTCCTCGTACGGTTCAAGGGTCGCCAGGTCGAGAAAGACGGTCGTACCACTCTCCTTCCGGCTCCTGCCGTGCAACGGCGCTGCGATGAGATTGCCGAAGCGACCGGTCGGCACGGTGTCCTGGGATGGGAAGAGCCGGTCGTAGGAGCTCAGGTCCATCCGTCCCCGCAGGGCGAGGGCTTCGCGGACGAGGCCGGTGCCCACCTGTCGCGCCGTGGATGCCGGGAGAGGGTCCCTGAAGAAGATCCAGACGTGGGCGCCGACTCCCGATCGGGAGACCTCCAGGGCGGCTGGCGCGCCGACGGCGCGAGCCGCTTTGAGGTACGCGAGAGCGTCGAGCATGGCGGCCGACCCGTCGAAGTCGGCGGCGAGCCAGCAGGTCAGGTCGCCCGGCAACATCGGGTAGAGACCGATGTGACGGGTGCCGGTGAGGTGGGCCGCAAGGACCTCGGGAGTGAGCGGCAGGTATCGCCGGTCACCATGCGGAGCGCCTTTGCGCAAGCCGCCCTCCACGGCGGGCATCCATCCAGACTTGCCGAGCCTCTGATTCTCCCACCACACGGCGTAGGTATCCCGGCGGGCGCCGAACAGCGCGGCGTAGAACGCGACTTTCGCACCTGGCGGCGACACCGCGGTGACCGGGCCCGGCGCGCGATCGAACCATGCCGTCTGCGTCCCCAACGCCGGTGCAGCCTCGCGGTCGGTGAGCCTCAGAAGCTTCTTGAGCCGCGCGTTCTCCTGGCGGAGTTCGGCCAGTTCGTGTGCCAGGTCCTTGTCAGCCATAGCAGCTACTGATCGGCGACCTTGCCGCCTGACTGCCTCTGTGCATGGCGATGCACTCCCAGTGGCCGACCACGGCGTGGGTCAGGAGCGAGGAGACCAACTGGTGGCTCGTCGCGCCGTTCGCCTTGTAGGCATACATCACGCGACATGCCTGATGTGTTCCCGGAGCTCATCAAGGGCAGGTGAACGCCCAACCATCAGACCACGATCTGGCTGAGCACCGCTCCTAGCTGAGCCGGCCTCTGGACCAGCTCGCGGACCACCGACGTGACGTCATCGATGGATGAAGTGACGTAGACGTCCGGACGGTCGCGAAGGTCCTTGCCCCACTCCGTGCTGTTCACGACGAGATCCGTGAGAATCACAGCGCGCCCGTGATGGACTGCCATCCTCGCCTGGATGCGGGCACCACTATGCTCGCCGGCCTCGACGACGACGGTTGCGACTCCGTAGCCAGACATCACTGCGTTGCGCATAGGAAAGTTGTGCTGTCGCGGCGGCGCGTCCGGCCAGAACTGCGACAGCAGTAGGCCCTCCTCGGCGATGCGGGCCTGGAGCCGACGGTTGGCCGCTGGGTAGCACTGGTGGATGCCCGTGCCGATCACAGCAACGGTCCGACCGCCCCTGCTCAGGGCGGTCTCGTGGGCGGCGGTATCGATCCCCGCGGCGAGTCCGGCGACAACCGTCACGTCCATCGAGACGAGGGCATCGCTGATGGATTTCGCCATCCGGATGCCATGCTCCGACGCCTTGCGCGAGCCCACCACGGACACTGCGACGTCGTCATCGACCCGATGTCCACGGGCAAACAGGAGCGGTGGGGCCTCCTGGATATCGCGCACCCGTGCGGGGTACCGCTCATCGATGATGGGCCAGAGCTCCAGTCCGTCCGCGTGCCAGGCGCGCACGTCGCGGCGCGCATCTTCCAGCCGAGCCTCATACTCGTCGTCTCCGAACAGGCTGTCAGGGACGAGTTGGGCGCGCACAGCGGCAGCGCTGCCGCGCTCCAGCACAGCGCCGGCGAGCTGGATCCAGTTCAGCCCGCCCGTGCGCTCCCGGAGCAGCGCAACGAGCTCGGCCTGTTCCTCGACGGTCGACTCCAACACACTCTCAGCGTAGTGGAGACGCTTCCTCCTCGGCCGTAGCCGCCTTACGACACCTTCGAACATGTGCTCGACAATAGATGTGACACCCGACAGCTGTGCCGACTCGGAGAACTCTGCTCAGGGTTTGACTCTGGCTGAGGTGGCGACCCCGACCGGGCTCGAACCGGCGACCTCCGCCGTGACAGGGCGGCGCGCTAACCAACTGCGCTACGGGGCCTTACTGGTGACGCTGGTCAATCTGTGACGCTGGTGGAACTGTAACGCGTATCCCCAACGGGATTCGAACCCGTGCTGCCGCCGTGAAAGGGCGGAGTCCTAGGCCGCTAGACGATGGGGACCGAACCGTGTGGGACGTGCGAAACTATATGGGCATTCCACGCCCGCACCAAATCGTCTGCGGTTGCACGGCGCTCAGGCGCCCGCCCAGTCTCGGACCGCGTCGACGGGCCAGGTCGTCACGATCCTCTCGGGCGAGATCTCGAGCCGTTCGGCGCGTTCGCAGCCGTAGGCCTTCATATCGAGCTGGCCCGGGGCGTGGGCGTCCGAGTCGATGGCGAAGAGACACCCGAGGTCGCGCGCCAGCTCGATGAGCTCGTCGGGAGGGTCGCACCGCTCCGGGCGTGAGTTGATCTCGACCGCGACGTCGTGCTCGAGGCAGGCGCGGAAGACCTTCTCGGCGTCGAACTGCGACGGGGGCCGCTTGCCGCGGCCGCCCGTGACGAGCTGCCCCGTGCAGTGGCCGAGGACGTTGGTGTGTGGATTGCGCACCGCGGCGAGCATTCTCGGCGTCATCTCGAAGGCGGGCTGGCGCAGCTTGGAGTGGATCGAGGCGGTGACGATGTCGAGCCGGTCGAGCAGGTCGTCGTCCTGGTCGAGCGTGCCGTCGAGGTGGATGTCGACCTCGATCCCCTTGAGGAGGGTGAAGGCGTCGCCGAGCGAGGAGTTGATCGCCTCGACCCGGCCGAGCTGTTCGACGAGGCGCTCGCGGGACAGGCCGTTGGCGACGGTGAGCCGCGGCGAGTGGTCGGTCAGCGCCATCCACTGCTGCCCGAGCTGGACCGCGGTGAGGACCATCTCCTCGATCGGGCTGCCCCCGTCGCTCCAGTTGGAGTGCACGTGCAGATCGCCGATGACGGCGGCATACAGGTCCTCGCCGCCCCGGACGAGCGGGGCGCCGTGCTTCTCCTCGGCGGAGGCGAGATATGCGGGGACGAGGCCGCGCACGGCCTGACCGATGATGGCGGCGCTCGAGTCCCCGATCCCCTTGATCTGCTTGAGGGTTCCCTGCTCTGACCGGTCGCGCAGCTCGTCGTCCGGGATGAGCGTGATTGCCTCGATCGCCGCCCGGAACGCGTCGATCCGATAGCTGCTCTCGCGGCCCCGCTCGAGCAGGACGCAGACCCGGCGCAGGGCCTCGATCGGTGACATCGGCGCGCCGGGCGGTGGGGGGAACTCCATGCCGGACAGCGTACGGCGGTCCCGTCGGGCCTTCGGGTCAGCGTTGCAGCGTCGGTGGGAGCCTGCCGCCTGGGAGCTTGGGCTGGGGCAGGGTGGAGTGGCGCCCCTCGACGACGGCGACGAGGTCTGCGCCGTAGTGCTTGGGGATGCCGGCCGCGGCCGTCGGGATCCTTGAGTCCTTTATCGGGCCCACCGCCGGCGCGACGGCCACGACGACCCGGTCGGACTGGGCGTCGACGAGGACCTGCTGGATCGTCACGCCGCGCCCACGCCACATCGCGATGTCCGCTCGGATCTGCGCCGCGACGCGGATCTTCTCGGCCGCCGTGTGTTCGACCACGCGGAACTGCACGTCGCCGGGGTCGGGCATGGCGCCCTTGACGAGTGCCTCGAGCGCTGGGTCGTGCCGGGTCACCGTGACGACGATATGGGTGTTGCTCGGGTCGGTGGCGTAGGCACCGCCGAACACCTCGGGGT
>JAKDLQ010000101.1 GCA_030452775.1 Micrococcales bacterium
TCGAGGACGGCATCGAGGGTCTGGTCCACATCTCCGAGCTGGCCGAGCGCCACGTCGAGCTGCCGGAGCAGGTCGTGGGCGTCGGTGACGAGATCTTCGTCAAGGTCATCGACATCGACCTCGAGCGACGCCGGATCTCGCTGTCGCTCAAGCAGGCCAACGACGACCACGTCCCGGTCTCGGAGTTCGACCCCACGCTCTACGGTATGGCCGCGGAGTACGACGAGCAGGGTAACTACAAGTACCCGGAGGGCTTCGACGCGGAGACCAACGAGTGGCTCGAGGGCTACGAGGCCCAGCGCGAGAAGTGGGAGCGTCAGTATGCCGAGGCGCACGCCCGGTGGGAGGCCCACAAGGCGCAGGTAGAGGCGGCCGGGCGGGCCGACGCGGAGGCTGCCTCGTCCGCCGGCACCGCGACGTCGTACTCGTCCGCATCGAGCAGGGCCTCGAGCGGCGGTCCGAGCTCCGAGGAGAGCGCGAGCACGCCCAGCGCTACCCCGGCCCCCGCCGAGGGCACGCTCGCCTCCGACGAGGCGCTGGCCGCGCTTCGCGAGAAGCTCACAGGCAACTGATAACGACGGCCGGTATGCCGCAGGGCCTGCTCGGACGGCCGGCGCACCTCGACGAGCTCCCGCACCACTACGGACGTAGCGGTGCGGGGGCTCTCGCGTGCCCGAGGCCGTCAGGGGGCCTCGAGTGCCGCTAGTCTCGAAAGGGTGAGGACAGCGACCGTCGGTACCGCTCGAGGGGCTCGTGCTCGGCCGTGCTCCCGCGGGATTCTCGATGTCGAAGGACACCGCGGGGCGAAGGGGATCGTCGTCGAGAACACCATCGCCAGCTTCCTCGCGGCCTTCGATCTCGGCGTGACCGGGGTCGAGTTCGACGTGCGGCTCACGGCGGACGAGCAGGTCGTCGTCTGGCATGACTGGACGCTGCGAGCGGACAAGTGCCTCGGTGACCACGTCGGCGCGCGCGTCGATGAGCTGACGCTCGCACAGTTGCGGACCGTCGACATCGGCTCGCAGACGCTGCCGGGCTTCCCTCGCCAGCGTGCCGTGCCCGGGTCGCGGATCTCTACCCTGAGCGAGGTGCTCGAGACGAGCATCGACGCCGCCCCCGACGTGTGGTTGACCATCGAGATCAAGGTGGACCCGACCGACCCCCGCGAAGTCGTGACGCGAGGCCGACTCGTCGAGAAGGTGCTGAGCACGATCCGGGACTTCGGGGTCGGTGAACGCTGCTTCGTGCACTCCTTCGACTGGGCGGTCCTGGAGCTGACGCGGGACCTCGACCCGACCCTGCTGCGCTCCGCCCTCGCCTGGGAGCCGACCTTCGCCGAGGGGAGCCAGTGGCTCGGGAGCATCCGGTGGGAGGACCATCAAGGCGATCTCCCCGGTGCAGCGGCGGCCCTCGGCGCCGATGTCGTCTCGCCGCACTTGCCCTGGTGTGACAGGGAGCTCGTCGACCGGGCACACGACCTCGGGCTCGGCGTCCTCACCTGGACGGTCAACACCGAGTCCGACCTGCAGCGGATGATCGACGCCGGGGTGGACGGGATCGTCACCGACTACCCCGACCGCGCGAATGCACTGGTCTCACTCCTGTAGCTTTCCGGCCCGGAGACAGGTGTCTAACCTCCCTCGGGCTGTCGTCGTGCCAGACTCGGCGCATGGCCCGAAGGATCGCCACCACGACCGAGGTCGACCGCGACAGTGCTGCGGCCCACGCCGACGCGACGGGGGCTGATCGTCACCGGCGATCTGCGGGCCTGCCTCGCGGACTGAGCCGGCGTTGCTGAGGGTCGGTGTCACCGGTGGTATGGGGTCGGGCAAGTCGACTGTGTCGCGCCGCCTGGCCGGCCTCGGTGCCGCCGTGATCGATGCCGACGAGGTTGCCCGCGAGGTCGTCGAGCCGGGGAAGCCCGCGCTCACCGCGATCCGGGAACGCTTCGGTGACTCGGTGATCCGTGACGACGGGTCGCTCGATCGGGCGTGCCTGGCCGCGATGGTCTTCCCGGACGCCGAGGCGCTTGCCGCCTTGGAGGCGATCACCGGTCCGGCCATCACCGACCGGATCGCGCGCTTGCGCGAGGGACTGCGTGATGAGCTCGTGTCGGTCTTCGACATGCCACTGCTCGTCGAGCGAGGTCTCTGGGTCCACGAGCACGTGACCATCGTCGTCGAGGCGGATGCCGAGACACGGGTGCGGCGTCTCGTCGCGCACCGCGGCCTCGACGAGGCCGACGTCCGGCACCGGATGGCAGCCCAGGCGACCGACGCCGAGCGCCGCGAGGTGGCCGACGTCGTCCTCGACAACTCGGGCCCCCGGGCCCGCCTCGTCGCTGCCGTCGACCGGCTGTGGGCGCAGCGCCTTGCCCCCTGGAACGCCAACCTCCTGACCTGCACCCGGACCCGGCGTCCCGACGGGTGCGCCGTCATCGATCCTCGTGACGACTGGGGTCCTCGCGGAGCCCGGGTCGTGGCCAGGCTCGCCGCCGCACTCGCCGGCGAGCCGGTGACCGGGGTCGAGCACATCGGCTCGACCTCGGTCCCGGGCCTCATCGCCAAGGACGTCATCGACGTCCAGGTCGGGATCCGGTCGCTCGAGGCCGCGGACACGGCGTCCTTTCGGGCGGCCATGCGCGACGCCGGCTACCTCGAATCCGTTGGGAACGTCCTGGACACCCCGCATCCCACCGGCACCGGCCCGGCCGGCTGGGCCAAGCGCTTCTACGGCGGATGCGACCCGGCGCAGATCGTCCATGTTCATGTCCGTGAGACCGGCTCTGCCGGGTGGCGGTTCGCGCTGCTCTTCCGCGCCTGGCTGAGGGCGTCCCCCTCCCACCGGGACGACTATGCCCGGGAGAAGCGGCGACTCCTTGCCCAGCACGACGACACGGACGCGTATACGCGGGCCAAGGAGCCGTGGTTCGACAAGGCGTGGGTGGCCGCGCAGAGCTGGTCGAAGCGAGTGGGCTGGACCCCTCCCGCAGGAGGCGGATGAGTGGTCGGCGACGATTGGTGGAACAGCGGCATACGGCAAGACAGCGGCATACGGAAAGGGTTGGGAGCGGCATGCGTGGTGAGTACAAGGTGGTCGGCGGCAAGCTGGTCGCGGTGGACCTCGAGATCGAGGACGAGCGGCTGGCCAGGGTGAGCGTCTCGGGGGACTTCTTCCTCGAGCCCGACGACGCCCTCATCGACATCAACGCCGCCCTGACGGGGATGCCCGTCGATGCCTCCGTCGAACGCCTGGCGCAGACCGTCGGCGCCTCACTCGACGATTCCGTCGCGATGATCGGCTTCTCGCCCGAAGCGGTCGGTGTCGCCGTGCGCCGCGCCCTCGGGAAGGCGACGGGATGGCACGACCATGTCTTCGACGTCATTCCCGCGGTGACGATGCACCCCGCGATGCATGTGGCGCTCGATGAGGTGATCGGCCGCGAGGTGGCGGCGGGGGTGCGTCCGCCGACGCTGCGCTTCTGGGACTGGGACAGCCCGCTCGTGGTCATCGGATCCTTCCAGTCCATCGCGAACGAGGTCGACCCCGAGGGCGCGGCGCGACACGGCATCGACGTCGTGCGCCGGGTCTCGGGCGGCGGGGCGATGTTCATGGAGCCGGGCAACTGCATCACCTACTCCCTCGTCGTGCCGGCCTCGCTCGTTGAAGGGCTGAGCTTCGAACGGTCCTACTCCTTCCTCGACGAGTGGGTCATCGAGGCGCTGGCGAAGGTCGGCGTCACCGCCCACTTCGTGCCGCTCAACGACATCGCGAGCGAGCAGGGCAAGATCGGTGGCGCGGCGCAGAAGCGCTTCGCGGCCGGGGCGGTGCTGCACCACGTGACCATGGCGTACGACATCGACGCGGACAAGATGCTCGAGGTGCTGCGCATCGGCCGCGAGAAGATGTCCGACAAGGGCACCACCTCGGCCAACAAGCGGGTCGACCCGATGCGCTCGCAGACCGGGATGACGCGTGGGGCCATTGTCGACTCCTTCACGGCGACGTTCGCCGGCCGCTACGCCACAACGCCGAGCACGTACTCCGACGCCGAGCTGGCCGAGGCCGCCCAACTGGTCGAGACCAAGTTCGCCACGCCGGAGTGGACGCACCGCGTGCCCTGATCTACGGGGTGACCGCGGTGAGCGCTTCTCGCAGACGCCGGCTCGCCGCGCCGCACGGCTCGCCGCCGTCGCTGTGTCCGTGCGTCCTGCTGGCACCCCGTCACTTCGCACCGGATGAGCCGTTGCCATGCGATGCGAGTGACCGACACGTGACCAGCGGGTTGAGGTGGCACGCCGGCACAGGCAGACTCGGACTGTGAGGAAGTGACCGTGAGGAGTGGTGGGCGATGACGGCTCCGGCGTTGACCGGGATCTCGCATCTGGACCTGTCCGTGTCCGACGTCGAGGTGAGCGCGGCGTGGTACGAGCAGGTCTTCGGCTTCACGAGGGTGCGCCGCGTCGACCTGCCCTCGCGCACCATGGTCGTCCTCATCTCGCCGGGAACGGGTCTGGTGGTCGGCCTCAACGCGCATGCTGCACGCCCGGACGGGCCGTTCGACGAACGACGCGTGGGGCTGGATCACGTGGGGTTCGCAGTGGCCGAGCGGGGGGACCTGGACGCCTGGGAAGCGCACCTGACCGCTCACGGTGTCGAGCACTCGCCGGTCGCGGACACCGGGTCCGGCGCCGCGCTGGTGTTCCGCGATCCTGACCACATCCAGCTCGAGATGTGGTGGAGCAAGCCGGCTACCGATGTCGGGACGAGCCGGGAGCCCGAGGGCGCGACGATGGCCACGAGCGGGACGATCCGGCGGGGCAGCCGCTACGGCGTGGAGGAGACCGTCCACCGCCTGACCGACGCCGCCAGGGCAAGGGGGATCACCGTCTTTGCCACCATCGACCACGCCCTGGGGGCGCGCTCGGCGGGAATCGACATGCCCGAGACGCAGGTGCTCATCGTCGGCAACCCGGCGGTGGGCACCCCGGCGATGCTCGCCGCACCCGATCTGGCGCTGGCCCTGCCCACCCGGCTCCTGGTGCGCGCTGCCGCCTCAGGGACCGAGGTCGTCTTCGAGGACCCGGCAGCTCTGGCCACCCGCTACGGCCTGACCCCCGAGCACGCAGCCGCGCTGGGAGGGATCTCCCACCTCGTCACGGTCGTCGAGACCTGACCCGCGCACGCGCGGTCCGCGCGTGCTCTGGGCGGGAACTCAGCGGCATACGACATCGGTGGTGTCGGTGCTCGGACGTACGGTTGTCTCATGCGTCCGACGACCGACCTGCAGCGCACCGTAGCGCCCTTCGAGGTGATCTCCGACTACCGCCCGAGCGGTGACCAGCCGACGGCGATCGCCGAGCTCGCGCGGAGGGTGCGGTCGGGGGAGCCTGACACCGTCCTGCTCGGCGCGACCGGCACCGGCAAGTCGGCCACGACCGCCTGGCTCATCGAGCAGGTGCAGCGGCCGACACTGGTGATGGCACCCAACAAGACGCTTGCGGCACAGCTTGCCAACGAGTTCCGTGAGCTGCTGCCCAACAACGCGGTCGAGTACTTCGTCTCCTACTACGACTACTACCAGCCCGAGGCGTACATCCCGCAGACCGACACCTACATCGAGAAGGACAGCTCGGTCAACGACGAGGTCGAGCGGCTGCGACACTCGGCGACCAACTCGCTGCTGACGCGCCGGGACGTCGTCGTCGTCGCCTCGGTCTCATGCATCTACGGCCTCGGCACGCCGCAGGAGTACGTCGACCGGATGGCCCGGCTCCGGGTCGGCGACGAGATGGGCCGCGACCGGCTGTTGCGCCGCTTCGTCGAGATGCAATACACCCGCAACGATCTTGCCTTCACCCGAGGGACATTCCGGGTCCGGGGCGACACGGTGGAGATCATCCCCGTCTATGAAGAGCTGGCCGTGCGCATCGAGTTCTTCGGCGACGAGATCGAGCGGATCTACACCTTGCACCCCGTCACCGGCGAGGTGGTGCACGAGGAGACGGAGATGTACGTCTTCCCCGCCTCGCACTATGTCGCCGGGCCCGAGCGGATGGAGCGGGCCATCGGAGGGATCGAGCTGGAGCTGGCCGACACGCTCGCGACGTTCGAGAAGCAGGGCAAGCTCCTCGAGGCGCAGCGGCTCCGGATGCGCACGACCTACGACGTCGAGATGATGCGCCAGGTCGGCTTCTGCTCCGGCATCGAGAACTACAGCCGTCACATCGACGGCCGCGGGCCGGGCTCGGCACCCAACTGCCTCATCGACTACTTCCCCGAGGACTTCCTGCTTGTCATCGACGAGTCGCACCAGACGGTCCCGCAGATCGGCGCGATGTACGAGGGCGACATGTCGCGCAAGCGGATGCTCGTCGAACACGGCTTCCGGCTGCCAAGTGCGATGGACAACCGGCCGCTGAAGTGGGAGGAGTTCCTGGCGCGCATCGGGCAGACGGTCTACCTGTCGGCGACGCCGGGCGACTACGAACTCGCCAAGTCGGGCCCGCCGGTCGAGCAGATCATCCGCCCAACCGGCCTCGTCGACCCCGAGGTCGTCCTCAAGCCCACCAAGGGCCAGATCGACGACCTGATGCACGAGATCCGGGAGCGCACCGAGGTGCACGAGCGGGTGCTCGTCACGACGCTGACCAAGAAGATGGCCGAGGACCTCACCGACTACCTGCTGGACAAGGGGATCCGGGTCCGATACCTGCACAGCGACATCGACACCCTGCGACGGGTCGAGCTGCTGCGAGAGCTGCGGCAGGGCGTCTTCGACGTGCTCGTCGGCATCAACCTGCTCCGCGAGGGACTCGACCTGCCGGAGGTCTCGCTCGTCTCGATCCTCGACGCCGACAAGGAAGGCTTCCTCCGCTCGACGCGATCACTCATCCAGACGATCGGGCGCGCCGCACGCAACGTGTCCGGGCAGGTGCATATGTATGCCGACAAGGTCACTCCATCGATGCAGCAGGCCTTCGACGAGACCAACCGGCGCCGGGAGAAGCAGGTCGCCTACAACACCGAGATGGGCATCGACCCGACGCCGCTGCGCAAGAGGATCGCCGATATCACCGACCTGCTCCACCGTGAGGACGCAGACACCGAGGAGCTCATCGGATCCGGTCGTATGCAGTCGCGCGGCAAGGGCGGGGCCGGTCGTGGCGCGATGGCAGCCGACGTCGGTGTGTCCGGGGGCGCGACAGACCGGCCGGCCGACCTCGCCGCTGCTGACCTCGCCGGGCTGATCCAGGAGCTGACCACCCAGATGCACCAGGCGGCCGCGGAGCTGCACTTCGAGCTCGCGGCCCGGTTGCGCGACGAGATCGGTGAACTCAAGAAGGAGCTGCGGCAGATGAGCGCAGCGACGCGGTGACATCATGCCCTGAATTCGGCCTCAACTCGCCGCACCGGTGCGGCGAGTTGAGGGCATCGCCTCCGGATGGGAGACTCAATCGTTCACGGAGGGGAGTATCCCCAAACGCGATGCGCTCGTCACCACGGGGTGGTCCCTCACCGCCGCCCCCGGGCCATCGGTCCGCTCATGGGCGGGAGAGACCTCCGGCCACTGATCTGGTGACCGGAAGGGTGTTCCCATGGACATTCCCACTTGGGGTTGGTACGTCACCATCGCGCTGCTGGCGATCGCGCTGTTTGTCGACGTCGTCATCATCGCGCGTCGACCGCACGTCCCGTCGATGGGGGAGGCCGGTCGCCACCTGGCGTTCTTCATCGGCCTCGCGGTCCTCTTCGGGATCTATGTCTGGATCGAATGGGGTGGGCGGTATGCCGGTGAGTTCTTTGCCGGGTGGTTGACGGAGTACTCGCTCTCGGTCGACAACCTCTTCGTCTTCCTGCTCATCATGCAGAGCTTCAGGGTGCCGATGAAGCTGCAGCAATCGGCCCTCATGATCGGCATCGTCATCGCCATCATCCTGCGCGGCATC
>JAKDLQ010000102.1 GCA_030452775.1 Micrococcales bacterium
GAACACTGCACCTCACCCCCCTCGAACAATGCACCTCACCACCCTCGAACAATGCGCCTCACCGCCCTCGGACAGTGCTTCCACTACGGAAGCACTGCCCGAGGGAGAGGCACCTCAGGGCATCGGTCAGGACGTCCCGTACCCCGCAACGCGTGCCGGGCTGCCACACGCGTCGAGATCTCAGCGGCCGGGGCATCGCGCGGCCAAAATCCGTCACGGCCGGCATCGCGCGGCCGGCATCGCGCGGCCAAAATCCGTCACGGCCGACATCGCGCGGCCCGCATCCGGCACCCGCGCTGCGTCGTGCTTCGAGGACTCAGTCCTCCGCGACCGCCATCTCGCCGAGCCGCGACCAGTCGCTGCCCGGGACGGTGACGTTGATGATCCGAGGGGTCGCCGCGAGGTAGGCGGGCAGTGCAGAGGTCGCCTCCGTGAAGTGGTCTGACTGCACGTGAGCGACGGCGGCATCGTCGTCCCGGAACGCCTCGATGAGCACGTACTCGTTCGGGTCGTCGAGGGTGCGCGACCAGTCGAACCAGAGACAGCCTTCCTCGGCCCGGGTCGCCTCGGTGAAGGCGCGCGAGATGTCGGGCCACGCGTCTGCGTGCTCGGGCTTGATCGGGAACTTCGCGGCGATGAAGATCATGGTGTTCACTCTCCTGGTCGTCTGGTGCGGGTCGTCGTCTGGTGCGGGTCGGACACGGCTGGGCACGCGAGTCGAGACGTCACCAGGCGTCGCATCCGGACGAGCAGCGCAGCGGAAGGCGTGGCCTTGCCTGAACGATACGTCGACAGTCGGGACGCCGAGGTCCCGATGCGCTCGGCGAACTTGTTAGCCGAGAGTCCGGACCGACGAACCAGGGTGTCGACCTCTTCGGCAACCTCGACGCGTTCGGACTCTCGGCGCGGTCGCGTGCCGAGGCAATGACTCGCTCGATGAGCGCGGTCACCCCGGCAGGCCGCTCGTAGGTGAAGTAGTCCTCGATGTGACGGGCCGTCGGGCCCCAGGGGTCGGATCGGATCTCGCGAGTGAGGATCGCCCAGTCGGAGATCGATCCCCGCTCGATGACCGTCACCAACGCCTCGAACGGCTCTGCGACGGCGGCGCACCGGCCGACATGTCGACACTGCGGAAGGCGATGGTCATCGGCCCATCTCCTTCGCCTCCACCATCTTCAGCAGTCCATCGGCCAGTCGGTGGCACACCTCGATGACGCTGCGCCAGTCGTGCCACCGCTTGGCGAGACCCTTGTAAGCGGGCAGGGGCGCAGTCACCCGCGGGTCCCGCGGCGCAGGGTCGGCGAGGCGTTGCACGAGAGCCGTGCGCACAGAGTCGTGACTGCCGCTCCGATCTGCATAGAAGGCATCGATGTCCGCGAGGATGGCGATCGCTTCGACCTCTCCCGCCTGCTCCGCGAGTGCTGCGGTTCCGAAGCACGTCCTCCAGAGCCGGCTCATCAGTCATGGCTACGAGATCATCAGATCAGATAAGTGTCCGCCTGTTCTCACCATCTCGGGCCGCCGCATCCACTCAGCGATCGCCGGAGAGCCGTTCCTTCATCCAATTGAGCAGGCCGCCGGCCAGCATGGCCTCCACCTGTCGCGGTGACATGGCGTGCCGGACGGCATACGTGCTCTCACGGGTGGTGTTCTCGACCGAGATCTCCTCACCCGCTTCGAGGGTTGTGCGCAGGTCGGCGAAGCGCAGCACGTCGCCGGGCTCGATGTCGTCGTAGTCCGAGGGGTCGACGAAGGTCAGCGCGAGGACGCCGAAGTTGACGAGGTTCTGCGCGTGGATGCGCGCGAAGCTCTTGCTGATGACGGCGCCCAGCCCGAGGTAGCGCGGCGCGAGGGCGGCGTGCTCGCGGCTCGAGCCCTGGCCGTAGTTCTCGCCGGCCACGATGATGTGCGCATCCACCTCCTTCGCCCGGGAAACGTAGCTGTCATCGACACCTTCGAAGCAGAACTCCGCGATCTTCGGGATGTTGCTGCGGAACGGCAGCACCCGTGCGCCGGCGGGCATGATCCCGTCGGTGGACAGGTCGTCGCCGACCTTGAGCAGCACCGGCGCCTCGATCGTCTCGGGCAGTTCCGGGAAGTCCGGTAGCGAGGCGACGTTGGGGCCCTTGACCAGTTCGACCCCACGCGCCTCGTCGGCCGGCAGCGGCGCGACGAACATCGCGCGGTTGACGATCGGGTCGTCGGGGTCGGTGACCTTGGGATAGTCCATGTCGAGCGTCCGCGGGTCGGTGATCTCCCCCGTCAGGGCAGAGGCGGTGGCCGTCTCGGGGCTGACCAGGCAGACCTTGTCCTCGCGCGTGCCCGAGCGTCCGGGAAAGTTGCGCGGCACCGTGCGCAGGGAGATCTGCTCGGTGGCGGGCGCCTGCCCCATGCCGATGCAGCCGTTGCACCCAGCCTGGTGCAGTCGGGCGCCGGCGTGCAGCAGCGGCGCGATATGACCGTCGCGCACCAGCGCCTCCAGCTGCCCGCGTGATGTGGGGTTGATGTCGAAGGAGACGCGGTCGTGCACGCGGCGCTCTCGCACCATCATCGCCGGCATGGCGATGTCCCGGTATCCCGGGTTGGCCGAGGAACCGACGTAGGCCTGGTAGATGGGCTCGCCCGCCACCTCGCTCACCGTACGCACGTTGCCCGGACTCGAGGGCATGGCGATGAGCGGCTCGAGAGTGGACAGGTCGATCTCCTCGTCGACGTCGTAGCCGGCGCCCTCGTCGGCGACCAGTTCGGTCCAGCTGGACTCGCGTTGCCACGCCCGCAGGAATCGGCGCACCTCCTGGTCCGAGGGGAACACCGTGGTGGTCGCGCCGAGCTCGGCTCCCATGTTGGCGATCACATGGCGATCCATCGCCGAGAGCGTGTCGAGCCCTGGGCCGTAGTACTCGATGATGCGACCGACGCCGCCTTTGACGTCATGGCGCCGCAGCATCTCGAGGATCACGTCCTTGGCGCTGACCCACTCGGGTAGCTCGCCGGTGAGGCGCACCCCCCAGATCTGCGGCATACGCGTGTAGAACGGCTCGCCGGCCATGGCGAGCGCGACCTCGAGCCCACCCGCGCCGATCGCGAGCATTCCGAGCGCCCCGGCGGCCGGCGTGTGGCTGTCCGAGCCGACCATCGTCTTGCCCGGCTCGCCGAAGTTCTCCTGATGGCAGGGGTGGCTCACGCCGTTGCCGGGCCGCGAGAACCACACGCCGAACCGCTGACTCGCGCTGCGCAGGAACAGGTGGTCGTCGGGATTCTTGAAGTCCTCCTGGATCAGGTTGTGGTCGACGTATTGCACGCTGACCTCGGTCTTGACCCGATCCAGATCCATCGCTTCGAGCTCGAGCATCACCAGGGTGCCGGTCGCATCCTGGGTGAGGGTCTGATCGATGCGGATCCCGACCTCTTCGCCGGGTGTCATGTCCCCGTGCAGCAGATGCGACTGGATGAGTTTTTGTGCGACGTTGAGGCTCATCACGTTGCTCCCGATTCGAGTTCCGGGTGCCGTATGCCGCAGGCGCGTCGGCATCTCGCCGGCCGACCCCGCGCGCGACACCCGGGCGCGCAGCTGCCCGATACTGCTGTGCGGACGCCACTTCGGGCGCTCCTTCGCACCGTACCAGCACGCGTCGGGCCCAGCATCCATAACGTCCGAGGGTCCCGAGGTCAGGACATCCTCGTTGGTGGGCTACCACGGCGGATGAGCCCGTGCTCGACGGCACGGGCCACGGCGGCAGTTCGCGAATCCACGTCGAGCTTGGTGAAGATATGGACCAGATGGGACTTGATCGTGGCCTGCGACACGAAGAGCTGGGTGGCGATCTGCTGATTCGACAGGCCGTCGGCCACGAGCATCAGCACCTCGATCTCGCGACTGCTCAACGTCCGCGTCGAGGTTCGCATCCGATCGATGAGACGCCCGGCGATGGCCGGGGCGAGTGCGGACTGCCCGGCTGCGGCCGCGCGCACGGCTGCGATCAGCTCCTCCGCCGGAGCGTCTTTGAGCAGGTAGCCGCAGGCGCCCGCTTCGACGGCTGCCACGATGTCCGCCTCGGTGTCGTAGGTGGTGAGGACGATGACTCGCGGGGAGGCCTCGCGCGCCGTGATCTGCAGCGTCGCTTCGCTGCCGCTGAGGCCAGTGCCGAACTGCAGGTCCATGAGCACGACATCGATGCCCCCCGCGCTGGTGCGTTCGATCGCAGCCTCGGCGGTGGCAACCTCTTCGACGACGACGAGGTCCGGCTCGGCCTCCAGGACGGCGCGCAGTCCCACGCGAACGACCGGATGATCGTCTGCGAGCAGTATGCGGATCGTGCTCATGAGGGCTGACCTCCCGCAGGAGTCGCGCTGGCCAGCTCCAGGTGGACGGATACCGCCGTGCCGTGGCCCAGTCGGGTCTCGACGGTCAGTAGCGCCCCAAGCTCGGCGGCACGCGAGCGCATGGACCGGAGGCCGAAACCGCCCGTGCCGAGGTCGTCAGCGTCGGCTGCGGAGGGATCGAAGCCGGACCCGTTGTCGACGATGTCGAGCGTCACCGCGGTATCCATGGCGGTGAGGGTGACATCCGCACGAGTGGCGCCCGAATGCTGCACGGTGTTGCCGATCGCCCCCTGGGCGATCCGCAGCAGGGCAACATCGATCGGGGTGCCCAAGGACAACGACGGTCCCTGCTGGTGAAAGGTCACCTCGATGCCTGTGCGGGAGGAGGTGGTCGCGCACAGTCGCTGCAGGGCTGCGGGGAGCGTGGACTCGTCCAGGTCGCGAGGCGAGAGCGCGCGGACGAAACGGCGGGCCTCGGCCAGGTTGTCCTTCGCGGTCTGGCGGGCCTGCTCGATGAGAACCGAGGCTCGGGAAGGGGGGCTCGGCTCGGCGGCATCCAGAGTGCGAGTGGCCGCTTGCAGCAGCAGCTGGATGCTGGAGAAGCCTTGAGCGAGGGTGTCGTGGATCTCCCGGGCCAGTCGTTCTCGTTCCTGCAGGACTCCTGCACGGCGCTCTGCAGCGGCCAGCTCCGTGCGGGTGCGGTCGAGCTCGACGATGAGTCGCCGGCGCTGCTCGGACTCGGCGTGCAGCGCCTGATATCCGAAGACCGTGGCGATCACGACGCTGGCGCCGATGATGGGGCCGATCGCCATGGCTGGCGTGAACGTCTGCTGATGCCAGGCGAAGCCGGCGATGGCCACCGCGGTCGTGAAGGCGACAGCGGCCAACCCGAGCGACCGCGGCAGCAGGTGTAGCAGCAGGAAGAACCATGGGAACGCCAGATAGATGGCGTCCGGGGTCAGGGCGAGGAGTGCGATCCATGCGGCGAGCAGCAGCGCGAGCCACGTGACGGCTGTGCGAGATGACCTGGCGACGCCCGGCAAACGTGGGCCGACCGCGTAGCCGGCCCCGACGAGCGCGGCCAAGCCCACGACCCACGGCGCGGCGGTGTCGTGATCGATGACGCTGCGTCCGGCCGCGAGCAGGAGCAGGGCGGCAACGAGCAGGTGCAGGCCCCACCGCAGCAGTACCGGAACAGGGGTCGGCCCCGGCTGCGGAGGACCTGCAGAATCAGGGGGCTCGCTCGAAGCGCCGTGCGTCATGTCTCTGTAGAGACTACGGCGATGGCTCGAGGAGATGCATCCATCGAAGGATTGACCCGCCAGGTCGTCTTTCGACGGCGCGGAACCAGTCGCAGGCTCGATGTGTCGCAGGCCCGGATCCACGAGCATTGATATCGGCGCCGCAACTGCGGTGCCGCCGGCCACTGCGCGCACCAAGCCCCACCGGGCCCACCGTCGCACCAGCAGGTCGGGACGTCTGGAAAGGAAACCCGTCGGCGTGTTCGTCGCCATCCGAGATCTTCGCTTCGCCAAAGGACGGTTCGCCCTCATGGGCGCCGTCGTCACTCTCATCACCATGCTCGTCGTCCTGCTGTCCGGACTGACCACGGGTCTGGGCCGAGGCAACACCTCCGCCATCACCGACCTGCCCGCCGACCACCTGGTCTTCTCGGCCCCCGCCGAGGGCCAGACGCTGGCGTTCACCGACTCCTCGATCCCGCCGTCTATCCAACACCAGTGGTCCGAAGTCGAGGGCGTGGTCCGAGCCGACCCTGTGACGATCAGCATGTCCCGAGCCAACGCCGACGGCCGCATCGCCGGGGTGGCGGTCTTCGCGGTCCCGACCGGCTCGCCGCTGGCGCCTCGGGTCGCCGCAGATGAGGTCGTCCTCACCACCAAGGCCGCAGCCTCGCTCGAGGTCGCCGAGGGTGACCGGATCGACCTCGCCGGCCAGACCGTTACGGTCGCGGAGGTCTCGGGAAGTGACGAGTTCTCGCACGCCCCGGTGATCTGGGCAGCCAACGTCAACGCGCCGGCCTCTGGGCAGGAGCCGGAAAACGTCACCATCCTCGCCCTCACCACCGACGGCGCCGACCTCGCTGCGGCCGACCGGCGGCTCGGCACCCTCACCCTCACCCCAGCCGACTCGCTGTCCGCGATCGGCTCCTACACCTCCGAGAACGGCTCGCTGCAACTGATGCGGATGCTGCTGTTCGCGATCTCCGCACTGGTCATCGGCGCCTTCTTCACCGTCTGGACGGTCCAGCGCAGCGGCGAGATCGCCATCCTCAAGGCTGTCGGCGCCTCCACGGCATACCTGCTCCGAGACGCGCTCGGTCAGGCGCTGGTACTGCTGGTCATCGGCACCACTGCCGGGACGGCGCTCGCGGCCGCGATCGGGGCGGCGATCAGAACCGCCGCCGGCACTCAGATCCCCTTCGTCCTGGACCTGTCCACGCTGCTGTTCCCGGCCGCCGTCATGATCCTGCTCGGACTCGTCGGCGCCGCCGTATCACTGCGCACGGTCACCACCGTCGATCCGCTCACTGCCCTAGGAAGTGCACGATGACCCTTCACCTCGACACCATCACCCTCACCTACCCCGACGGCGACGAGCGCCTCACCGCGCTCGATCACGTGAGCCTCGAGGCCGAGCGCGGCACGATGACCGCGATCATCGGCCCCTCCGGCTCAGGCAAGTCCAGTCTCCTCGCCGTGGCGGCCACCTTGATCACCCCCGACTCCGGGCGGGTCCTGCTGGATGGCAGGGACCTGGCCCAGCTGGACCGGGCAGAGACCGCGAGGGTCCGCCGCGAGCAGATCGGCATCGTCTTCCAGAGCTCCAACCTGCTCACCTCCCTCACTGCCCTCGATCAGCTGCTCGTCATCGCCCACCTCGCCGGCAAGGACATGAATGCCGCGCAGTCCCGTGCCAGGGACCTGCTCGACGCCGTCGGGCTGAGCCCCCAGGCGGACAGGCGCCCCCACCAGCTCTCCGGCGGGCAACGCCAACGGGTCACGATCGCCCGAAGCCTGATGAATCAGCCCTCACTGCTGCTGGTCGACGAACCCACCAGCGCCCTCGACAGCCACCGCGGCGAGGCCATCCTCAGCCTGCTGCGCCAGCTGACCACCGAGCGCGACCTCATCACCATGCTCGTCACCCACGACCACGGCCACATCGGCAGCGCCGATCACGTCACCGAGATCACCGACGGCAAGACCCGGCAACTCGCCGCCTGGTGAGCCAGATGCCTCCTACCGCGAGGCTCCTATCGAGCGGCTCGACCGGGTCGACAGCACCGACAGCTCGCTCTGGTGGGACAGGACGCTCGCGCGGGACTGGCTCGACAACAGCGAGAACAGGCTCATCGACGAACCGATCGACCCGAACGACGCGAACGATCCGACGCTGCCGATCGACAGGACCGACCCCACGCTGCCGATCGACAGGACCGAGCCGGTCGAACCGATGGACAGGAAGGAGTCGCGGCTGGCGAGCGACCACGTGCCCCGGCGGATGCGCATGGCTCGAACGCTACCTGGCGCCCCCCGTCGGTAGTCAGCCCACCCAGGCGTCGCGGTGCTGCACGGGGACCTGCTGCT
>JAKDLQ010000004.1 GCA_030452775.1 Micrococcales bacterium
CATCGCTCTGCTCCCATCGCTCGTGGTCCATACCTCCATTCTGTCCCTTCCTCGTCAACCTGCCACCGGGCTGTCAAGACCATCGGCACCGCTCCCGCCCCGCCGGCAGCGCGCCATGGCACGGCCCCGAGCTCGGCGGCATACCCCCGTATGCTGCAACCATGAGCGCACCGGGTACCTACGTCGAGAAGTCCTACGAGCGGGACACCCACTACATCACCACGCGGATCACCGCGGACGGCTCGGACGGCTACCCGGTCGAGGCCGGCCGCTACCGGCTCGTCGTCGCCCGCGCCTGCCCCTGGGCCAACCGGACGATCATCGTGCGGCGGTTGCTCGGCCTCGAAGGCGCCTTGTCGATGGGCGTCTGCGGGCCGACCCACGATGAACGCAGCTGGACCTTTGACCTCGACCCGGGCGGGCTCGATCCGGTGCTCGGCATCCCGCGGATCCAGGACGCCTACTTCGCGCGTGACCCCGACTACTCCCGCGGCATCACGGTGCCCGCCATCGTCGACATCCCCACCGGGGCCGTGGTCACCAACGACTTCGCCCAGATCACGGTCGATCTTGAGACCGAGTGGCGCGACTTCCACCGCGAGGGGGCGCCCGATCTCTACCCGGAGAGGCTGCGCGAGCAGATCGAGGCGATCGCCAAGCCGATCTACACCGAGGTGAACAACGGCGTCTACCGGTGCGGCTTCGCGGGCTCTCAAGATTCCTATGACGCGGCCTACGCCCGCCTGTGGGATCGTCTCGACTGGCTCGAGGAGCACCTGAGCACGCGCCGCTACCTGGTCGGGGAGCACCTCACCGAGGCCGACGTGCGGCTCTTCACCACCCTTGTGCGCTTCGACCCCGTCTATCACGGGCACTTCAAGTGCAACCGCAACAAGCTCAACGAGATGCCGGCCCTCTGGGCCTATGCCCGCGACCTGTTCCAGACCCCGGGCTTCGGCGACACCATCGACTTCACCCACATCAAGGCCCACTACTACGTCGTCCACCGCGACATCAACCCGACGGGCGTCATCCCGTGCGGTCCGGATCTGAGCAACTGGGCGCAGCCGCACGGGCGTGAGTCCCTCGGCGGGTCGCCCTTCGGCGACGGGACACCGCCCGGCCCTGTCCGCGAAGGTGAGGTCGTGCCGCCGGAGCGCAACCCCGTGCTCGCCGCTCTCTGACACGATTCCGTATGCCGGTGGGCTTGCTTGCGCTGCGCGCGATCTCACCATCCGTCCACCGTGGGAACACGGTCAGGAGCGGTAGAAGTCCGCGAGCGCCGGGGCGAGGATAGGTATCGGCACGTCGTGAAAACCGCCTCTGAGAGCGGCGTGCCGTCCTTGCGGAATGGCAGCCGCGACTTTGGCTGCCGCCTCCCGCAGGAAAGGGATCTGGGTGCCCACGCTGTTGATCGACAGCACCGGGATGGCGATCGAGCCGAGTAGCTGGGTCGGCAGCGACTGGTCGCTTCCCCCGAGGACGTACCAGTCGTAGGCGAGGGTCGGCGCGAGGTCTAGCATCGCGTCCCACATCGAGGTGCCGCGCATCCAGTCGAGCATCTCCTCGGGCAGCCCGATCACCTGGGTGTG
Source organism: Micrococcales bacterium (assembly GCA_030452775.1). Taxonomy (GTDB): domain Bacteria; phylum Actinomycetota; class Actinomycetes; order Actinomycetales; family Dermatophilaceae; genus JAKDLQ01. Next base: position 1,593 of record JAKDLQ010000004.1, read on the forward strand.
GAACAGGTGCACGATGCCCTCGTGATCACCTTCTGCGCCGAGCCGGCTGAGGGTGGCGATGTAGTCGGGCGGTTCGGGCGGGGCTCCCTCAATGCGGTAGGGGACCTCGAGCACCGAGGCCCGGACGATCGGCACGCCGGCCGCGACCGCCCCGAGGACGAGGGCGCCACCGGACGAGACGCCGTGGGCGAAGGCGCTCAGCCCCGGGGTGCCCGACCCGGCCGCTCCGAGGAGCGCGGCGAGGTCCTCGTACTCACGCTCAGCGGCATACGGGAGTGTGTTCGTGCTGTCTCCGCGGCCGCGCCGGTCGTAGGTGACTCCGGTGAAGCCGTCCTCGCCGAGCGCCTGAGCGAGCTCGCGGAAGACTCCGCGGTCGCAGAACGCGCCTCCGACGATGACCGCGACCGGACCACTGCCGTAGGCCTCATAGGCGATCGTCGTGCCATCGGCAGAGGTCGTGGAGCGCGTGGTGCTCTGCTCATCAGTCATGTCGTGCTCCTCTCGTTGAGGGATTGCTGGTCGGGTGCTCTCAGGGCTATGCCGTTCGGCGGTGACGGGCTTCGACATCGCTCCTCAGGGTCTGCGGGCGAAGACCTCGCGCAGCTCCTGCTGAGGCACGGTGTCGAGGTACGCGCTCACCTCGGGGGACAGGGCCGGCCACCTCTCGTGCTCCGCGACGGCGACGACGGTGGCGACGACCTGGTCGGGGTGCACCTCGACGAGCGAGTAGGACTGGGGGCCGTCCGCAGCCATCATGCGCTCGCGGGGCGCGCCCGCGTCGTCGGCGAAGCTCACCCCGCCCGCGACGAGGACCGGGATCGCGCCCAGGGTGCCGAACGTCGTGACGTGCAGGTGCCCCGACAGGATCGCCCGGACATCGCTGCCCTCGAGCGTGGCCCGCAACCGGCCGGTCTCCTCGAAGTCGAGCAGCTGCATCGTCGGCGACCGGTAGGTGATGGGCGGATGATGCATGACGAGGATCGTGCCATGCTCGGCCTGGGTCGCGAGCTCCCTTGCGAGCCAGTCATATTGGGCGTCGTCAAAACCTCCGTAATGATAACCGGGGGGCGCCGAGTCGATGGCGAGGATGCGTAGGCCGCGGATCGTCGTCACCCGGTCCTGAGGGGCGTCGGTGTCGTTGCCATAGAGTGCCCGCGCGAGTGGACGGCGCTCGTCGTGGTTGCCACCGGTGAGGATGAGCTCGGCGCCGAGGCGCTGCGCGACCGGGGTGGCGATCTCGAGCAACAGCGCGTACGAGACCTCGTCGCCGGCGTCGGTGAGGTCGCCGGAGATGACGAGCGCATCGACCCGCTCCGCCGAGGCCTCCAGTCGATCGAGGGCCCGCCGGAACTGGGCGGCCGTGTCCACCCTCCCGTGAAGCAGTCCGCCGCCGGCGATGAGATGCGTGTCGCTGAGGTGGGCGAGGACATGTGTCGGAGCGGGCCGGGTCGCTTGCAGGGCCATGCCTCCAGCGTATGCCGCCTCGCCGACACAGCCGGGCCGGCTCGCCTACGTGGGCCTCCTGAGCCCCCTTGAGCCCCTCCCCGAGCCCGGCCGATTCGATGTATCCGCGCGTCGCATGCGGCGCGCGGATACATCGAATTGGCGCGTGGGCAAGGGCGAGGCTCGACTAGCGTCGGGGCCATGGAGCGTGTTCGATGGGGAATCATCGGGGTCGGAGCGGTGACCGAGGTCAAGAGCGGGCCGGGGTTCCAGCAGGCGCAGCGCTCCGAGCTGGTCGCGGTGATGCGCCGAGACGGCGACAGGGCGCGCGACTACGCCCGACGGCACGACGTGCCCCGGTGGTACGACGACGCCGACGCCCTCATCCACGACCCCGGCGTCGACGCCGTCTACGTCGCGACCCCGCCGGACTCGCACGCCCACTATGCGATCCGGGTGCTCGAGGCGAGCAAGCCCGTCTACGTCGAGAAGCCGATGGCGCGAACGGCGAGCGAGTGCGAGGCGATGCTCGCCGCGTCCACCCGAGCCGGGCGCCCGCTCTTCGTCGCCTACTACCGCCGTGCGATGCCGCGCTTCGTCACGGTGCGCGAGCTGGTCGAGGGCGGTGCGATCGGGACGGTCCACGCGGTCTCGATCCGCAACCTGCGCCGGCCGGGCGCCGGCGAGGCCGGCGCCACCTCCGAGGCCTCCGGGCAGGTGTGGCGTGTCAACCCGCAGGTATCAGGTGGTGGCCACTTCGTGGATCTTGCGTCCCACACCTTGGACCTGCTCGATCACCTGCTGGGCCCGGTCGCCCATGCCACCGGAGCGGCAACGAACCGCGCCGGCCGGTATGCCGCCGAGGACCTCGTCACGGCCTCGTTCACCTTCGAGTCCGGCGTCCTGGGCAACGGCCTGTGGTGCTACGACGCGGGTGAGGAGGTCGAGGTGGTCGATCTCGTCGGCTCGGAGGGGACCTTGTCGTTCTCGATCTTCGGCGGCGAGCCGCTCCGGCTACGAACGCCGCGCGGGGACCGCGAGATCGAGGCGCCCAAGCCGGCGACGGTTCAGCTACCGCTCATCCAGAGCGTCGTGGACGAGCTGACCGGACAGGGCAGCTGCCCAAGCACCGGCACGAGCGCGATCCGCACGACGAGGGTCATCGACGCCGTCCTCGCCGACTACCGGACGGGCCGATCACCGCGCCGCATCATCGCCTCGTCCGGCTGACCAGGAGATCGTCCCAGCCGGCGTGAGGGCGGTCGTCCTCGCCCAGGGGCTCCTCGGGATCGTCTCGGACTCGTCGCTCGCCCGGGTATGCACGTTGGTACGGACCTTCCGCCGTCGGATGTGACCGCGCCGGGCCGCCTGGTGGGTGACGGGACGGGTACGGTGAGAGGCACGCGAGGAGGTCACCGTGCCCATTCCGTCCGCCATCACCGGCTTCAACAAGAGATACCTCAACAAGGTCACGGTCCATCTCGCGGGGCACGGCTACTTCGTCGAGCTCGAGCACGTCGGGCGCCGCTCGGGTACGCGCTTCCACACACCGTTGATGGCGTTCCGGGACGGAGCGATCGTGACCATCGCCCTCACGTACGGTCCTGACGTCGACTGGCTGAGGAACCTCCGCGCGGCCGGGGGTGGGCGGATGCACATCGGTCGGGCGTTGCTGTCGCTCGGGGCGCCGGCGGAGATCTCCCGCGGGCTGGGGTTGTCACGGATGCCGTTGGTCCCCAAGGCGATCCTGCCGATCATGGGGGGCGACGTCTTCGTCGAGCTACCCGTGCTCACCGAGTCGATCTTCTCCGGCTGGAGCCCCTGACCTGCTGACTGCGCCACGGCATGAGGTGAACCCTGCGGTGGACATATGTGTCGGCGGGGGCAATATGTGCCGGCGGCGGGTCGATATCGCCGTCCTCGAGCAACAATGCCTCCGGTGGCCAATAACGCCGTCCAAGAACGCCGACTGGCCGGTCATCGACGTTCGAACCTCGATCACTGACCTCAGCCCGCCTCGTCCACACCTAGGTTCGGGTTTGACACGCAGGACACCAATAGAGCGTGCGGCCCCCGATCTTCCTCTCCTGCAGCACGGCCCCACAGCGACGACATGGCTCGCCGGCACGTTGGTAGACGTGGAAACGACGCTCGAAGCAGTCACCGAGGCGCTCGCCCGTCTGCTGTTCGGTCACGGCTCGAGCCGAGCCGTCGGCCATCATGACCTGCGCCTCGTCCACCTGGTCCTGCATCGTGAGGATCTGCGAGAAGGCCATTCCGAGGGGCATGAGCGTCCTGAGATCCTCCCAGATCCCCTGCCACACAGCAGGATCCAGCTCCCTGCCCGGCGTGAAGGGGTCCAGCTTCAGTCGGTGGAGCACCTCACAGCGGTAGACATTCCCCACGCCTGCGACCACCGCCTGATCCATCAGCAGTTCACCGATCGCCTTGCGGCTCCGATGAATTCGCGCCCAGGCCCGGTCAGGGTCATCCCGGGGATCGAGCGGGTCCGGGCCGAGGCGAGCCTCGATGGCGGCACGTCGCTCCTCGTCGATGAGCGCACAGATCATCGGGCCGCGCAGCTCCGCGGCGTAGGTATCCCCGACCAGACGCAGCCGGACCGTCGGCGCGGGCTGGCGCAGCGGCATACGGGCAAGGGGTTTCACGTGAAACGTCCCGATGAGCCCGAGGTGGACGTGAAGGACGTGTGGGCCGATGTCGACGAAGAGGTGCTTGCCGACGGCCTCGGCACGATCGAGGATATGCCCGTCGAGCCGGGCGGCGTCGGCGGCGAACCGGCCCTGCGGGCTTGTTCCCGTGATGGCCTCTCCGCCGAGGGCGCGTTCGAGCTGCCTGGCCAGCGCGTGGATCGTGTGTCCTTCGGGCATGGACGTTGCTCAGGAGGCCGGGGCCACGCCCATGAGCGCGAGGATGCGCTTGAGGTCCTCCACCGAGGCGAAGTCCACGGTGACCTTCCCCTTGCGCTGGCCGAGGGCGACGTTGACGCGGGTATCGAGGTGGTCGGCAAGGCCGGCGGCCAGCTCGTCCAACTGAGGATTCCGGGTTCCCGCACGAGGACGGCGTGGCCGGGACACATCGTCGTCCTCACCCAGCGCGACGAGTTCCTCGACGGTGCGCACCGAGAGTCCCTCGGCGACGATGCGGTGGGCCATTCTCTCCATGGCGGCACTGTCTGCGAGCCCGAGCACGGCGCGCGCGTGGCCGGCTCCGAGCACGCCAGCGGCCACGCGCCGCTGGACGGGGGGCGGGAGCTTGAGCAGGCGCAGCATGTTGGAGATCTGGGGACGCGAGCGCCCGATGCGCGTGGCCAACTCCTCATGGGAGCAGCCGAAGTCATCGAGCAGTTGCCGGTATGCCGCTGCCTCCTCGAGCGGGTTGAGCTGGCTGCGATGGAGGTTCTCCAGGAGTGCGTCGCGCAGCAGATCGTCGTCGTGAGTCTCCTTGATGATCGCGGGGATCCGCGCCTGGTCCGCCTCGAGCGAGGCACGCCAGCGACGCTCGCCCATGATCAGCTCATACCGTTTGCCGTCGGCGTCGGCCAGCTCGCCGGTCGGGATCGGACGCACGACGATCGGCTGCAGGATGCCGACCTCCTTGATGGAACTCACCAGCTCAGCGAGGGAGTCCTCATCGAAGGCGGTGCGGGGCTGCCTGGGGTTCGGGCGGATCGTCAGGATGTCGAGCTCGGCGTACTGCGCTCCGGGGACCGGTGACAGTGCGCTCCCGTTCGGCTCTTCGCGACGGTCCGTCGCTGTGACGGCGCCGGCGCCATCAGCAGACCCGACGCCGTCCGGCGTTGCGCTGTCCGTCTCGGTTCGGCCGCCGCCCCTGTCCGCATCACTCAGGTCAGTCTGGCCTTCCTGGTGGGCAGCGTCCGCGCTGAGGCGATGCGCCCGGACCAGCGGCGCGCTCGAGTCGCCACTGGTTGTAGGCGGCGTGATGTGATCTTCGGGAGGCTCGGCAGCATGCGGGGCCTCCCGCTCGTTGAAGAACACGTCGACCGGGCGGTCCCCCCGTCCTGCCGGCGCGCCCGGAATCAACGCCCCAAGCCCGCGGCCCAGCGCGCGACGCTTCTCCACCATGCATTCCTCCTCAATCGAGCGTCGAGACGTCCCCGTATCGACGTGGCCTGACCCCACATGGCCCTCACCGGACGCCGAACGTGGCATCTGTCCTGGCCTCTTCATGGAGTCTAAGGCCGAGCTGGGCGCTCACGCCGCACCCCGGACGCGCCCTGCGCGCCGTTTCACGTGAAACCGGTGCGGTCAACTCAGCCGGTCACTCAAGCAGCTTTTCAGCGGCGAGGACCTGCTCCACTCCCTTGTTGGCGTTGCGGTCGGCGCGGTCGTTGCCCGGATCGCCCGAGTGGCCCTTGACCCAGTGCCACGTGATGTCGTGGATGCCGTCGGTGACGAGCGCGTCGAGCTCCTTCCACAAGTCGACGTTCTTGACCGGCTTCCTGCCTGAGGTGACCCACCCCTTGGCCTTCCATTGCGTGATCCACTCGGTGATCCCCTTGCGGACGTAGGTGCTGTCGAGGTAGATCTCGACCGTGCAGGGGCGCGTCAGCGCCTCGAGGCCCCGGATCACCGCCATCAGCTCCATCCGGTTGTTCGTCGTGTCGGCTTCTCCGCCGAAGAGGTCCCGCTCGTGCGCCCCGCTCGTGAGCCACACCCCCCAGCCGCCCGGACCGGGGTTCCCCTTGCAGGCCCCATCGGTGTACATCACCACGTGGGCCATCGGGTTCTCCCTCGATCGAGGTGGCCCGGTTTCACGTGAAACAGCATGTGGGCGCATCGGGGCTGGAGGTCGAGGTCGCTCATTCGCCGCGCTCGGCGCCCCGGTCGGCGAGCGCGGCACCCCGGTCCGCGAGCTCGGTGGCCGCTTCGAGGTAGGACAGGGCGCCGCTGCTCGAGGGGTCGTAGGTCATCACCGTCTCACCGAAGCTCGGCGCCTCAGAGACGCGAACCGACCTCGGAATCGTCGCGCGCAAGACCTGCTCGGGGAAGTGCTCCCGCACCTCGTCGGCGACCTGAGCGGATAGCCGGGTCCGCCCGTCGTACATCGTCATGAGGATCGCCGAGACCCTGAGGTCCGGATTGAGGTGGGAGGTGATCAGGTCGATATTCTTGAGGAGTTGCGAGAGCCCCTCGAGGGCGTAGTACTCGCATTGGATCGGGATGAACACCTCGGTGGCCGCCACCATGGCATTGACCGTGAGCAGGCCGAGGCTCGGCGGGCAGTCGATGAGGACGTAGTCGTAGGGAGGCTCGGATCCTGCGGCGGGCGACGGTGCCACGACGGCCCGCACCGCGTGACGGAGGCGCATCTCACGGGCCACCATCGAGACGAGCTCGATCTCAGCCCCAGCCAGGTCGATGCTCGCGGGTGCGCAGTACAGTCCCGCCACGGCGGCGCAGGGCTGGATGACATCGGCCAACGCGACTCCTTCGACGAGGACGTCATACACCGAAGGCACCTCCGTGTGGTGCTCGATGCCCAAGGCCGTGCTCGCATTTCCTTGCGGATCGAGATCGATGACCAGCACCGACAACCCCGACTGGGCCAAGGCGGCCGCGATGTTGACCGTCGTGGTCGTCTTGCCGACACCCCCCTTCTGGTTCGCGACGGTGAGGACTCGTGGGCTGGCCGGCTTGGGCAGGACGCGGCCGGTGAGACGAATCCGCTTCCGGGCGTTCTCGGCGAGAGCGCGTGCGAGCGGGGTGTCGTCGCCCGCCTCTGGAAGCACAGATGCCACTGCCTCGCGGTCCGTCAGGTCACGAGCAACAGTGCCGTGTGCCGCTCCATCCACGGAGCCGTCCACACCGTTATCCACATGTTTATCCACAACATCCGAGGTGGGCCATTCGTGCACACCTAGCGCCGTTCGCGCCAATTCGTCCACAGGACTGTCCACAGCGCTACTCGTCCCGGTTGGCGAGGCCCCGGAACCAGAGGCTTGCGCCCTGATCTCCGGGCGCCGGGCGGATGGCTCGGCGACCTCCTCGGCGACCTCCTCGGCGACCTCCTCGACGACCTCCTCGGCGACCTCCTCCGGGCCTGGAGCGTTCGGCGCGGCCGCTTCACGGGAAGCCTCGTCGCGGCCGGGCCATCCCAGCCGTCGGCTCGACCTGGTCGGCTCCTCGATTCCATCGGGCCAACCGAGGTTGCTCGGCGTGGTCACGGTCAACACCTCCGGTATGTGGGGGTCAGGGGCACCGGTCCGCAATGGCGGCGGGGCGCGGGGCGCGTACAGGCGCGGTCGAGGGTGGTCCAGTGCACGTCTGGACGGTGGAGGCAACTCACCGCAGCCTCGAGCGATCTCGCCTCGGCCGGCGGGGCCGATCACCGCGACGTCGAGCGGACCCGGCGCTACTCGTCGGCCGGGCCCGGAACAGGCTGCGGTCGACTCTCGCCGCGATCCTCAGCGTGAGCACGAGCGTGGGCTCTGCGAGAAGGTCTGCACCGTACTCGTTGACGCCGGCATCGATGACCCCCAGACTTCGCAACGCCGCGTCGTGCTCGGCGAGCTCCGTGCGGGCCTTGGTGCCCTTGAGTGCCAAGAGGCTGCCGTCACGCGACAGCAACGGCAACGTCCACTCGGCCAGCTGCAGGATGTCGGTCACGGCACGCGCCATCACCCACGGCGTCTCGATCTCGTCCCACAGCGCCTCGGCGCGGGCCTGATGCACCACGACGTTGGTGAGTCCGATCTGCGCCACCGTATCGGTGAGCCACGACGCGCGCCGCCTGAGCGGCTCGACGAGGTGGACGTCGAGATCGGGCCGGGCAATGGCGATCGTCATCCCCGGGAGTCCGGCACCCGAGCCCACATCGACGACACGTCGGCGCACGGAGCCCACCGGAATCGCCGAGTGGACGACGGCGCAGTTGAGCACATGACGATCCCACAGGCGCGGCGCCTCCCGAGGGCCGATCAACCCATGGCGGATACCGGTGTCAGCGAGCGTCGCGACAAACCGCTCGGCGCGAGCCAGGCGATCTCCGAAAAGGACTCGGGCGGCCTCTGGGGTCGCCGGGATGTCGGCTCGTTCCGCACCCGCCCGAGCTGCCACGCGACCGCCTTCCCTATCGGACGCGTTTCACGTGAAACGCGTCGGTTGCTCACGGAAGGATGACGACGTGGCGTCCGGGCTCGACACCCTCGGATTCGGAGGTGAGCCCCGCCGCCTTCACTTCGTCATGGATCACCTTGCGTTCAAACGCCGACATCGGATCGAGTGATCGCTTTGTCCCGGACGCCTTGACGTCCGCGATAGCCGTGGCGGCAAGCCCAACGAGCGCCGCACGGCGCTCGGCACGGTGGCCGGCGACGTCCAGCATGAGCCGGCTGCGCTCGCCCGTCTCGGACTGGACTGCGAGCCGGGTCAACTCCTGAAGCGCCTCGAGGACCTTGCCGCCGGGTCCGACCAGTCGCCGCGGCACGCGACCTTCGTCGGAGTCGACGATCGCGACGACCGCACGATCACCGTCGACGTCGACGTCGATGTCCCCGTCGAGGTCGGCGATGTCGAGCAGGGTCTCCAGGAAGTCCGCAGCCACCTCGCCCTCGCGTTCGAGCTGACCCACCCGACTGCCAGGCATCGGCTCGGTGTCCCCGGAGCCGTCGCTCCGGGACACATCGTCGGCGCGCTCCCGCGCGTCGCCATCCGCGGAGGTTCCCGCTTCCGGCTCGGGGGTGTCCATGTTGTCGCTCATCCGTAAGACTCCTAACTCGCATCTGCGGACCGTGAGAAAACAATGCTTCGGCGGTCGTGATGCCCATTCGAACGCTGTGGTCGAGGGCGCCTGATCCCCTATCGGCGGCCCTTCTTGCTGGTGTTCTTGGCGCGCTTCTTGCCCTTGGGCTGCGCTCGTTGTCTCGGTTTCGGAGCCTCGATGACGGCTGCCGTCTCGGTCCCGCCGGCCTCGGCGCCGTTCAGGCCCGGCACGCTGAGCTCCTTGTGTTCCTTGCCCTTGCGCCGCTTCCTCTCGCGCAGCGCCCGCTCCGCCGCCGATCCGGGCGCAGGCATGTTGCGGATGACGTAGAACTGCTGACCCATCGTCCAGAGGTTGGTCGTCAGCCAGTAGATGAGCACACCGATCGGGAAGTTGATGCCGGAGACCACGAAGAAGAACGGCATGAGATAGAGCAGCACTTTCTGCTGCTTCGCGAATGGGTTGTCGAGCACGGCGGCCGGCATGTTGCGGCGCATCAGCTGATGCTGGGTGATGAAGGTCGTGGCCGACATCAACACGATGAGGACAGCGGTGAGGACCTTGGTGTTGGTGACCGTCGTGCCCAGGAAGTAGTCGGAGAGCCTGGCACCGAAGATGGTGGAGCTCTCGATCGTCGCGGCCACCTGCCGGGTGATCGGCCCGATCGTCCCGTGGGAGGGGTCCCCCTCGGCCATCGCCTTGAGGTTGTTGAGCAACTGGAAGAGCGCGAAGAAGAAGGGGCTCTGGATGAGGATCGGCAGGCAGCTGCTGAACGGGTTGGTTCCGGTGCGTCGGTAGAGATCCATGATCTCCGACTGCTGCGCCTTCTGAGACTCGGGATCGCGCTTGCCTTTGTACTTCTTCTGGATCTTCTGCATCTCGGGCTGGATGAGCTGCATCCGCCGGGATGAGTGGATCTGCTTGACGAAGAGTGGAAAGAGCAGGATGCGAACGACAACAGTGAGTCCCACGATGGACATTGCCCAGGACCAGCCGGTGCCCATGCCGATGAGATCGAACAGCCAGTGCCAGGCGTACATGACCCATGCTTCACCGAGTTTGATCGGGTAAAGAACGGTGTTGAAGAAATCTCCCACGTGGTCCTCTGTCGTTGGTTCAGCAGCTGGGTGACGCTGCGTCGTGCGGCGCCTCGGCGAAGGGATGGTCTGGACGGTAGTTTTCTGGCCGCACATCGTGACGCATTGCCCACGTCATCGGAACGGGATCGACCCCACCAGGGTTCCAGGGGTGGCACCGACCCAGCCGCCGCATCGCCAGCCACCCGCCACGGACCGGGCCGAACCTGGTCAATGCGGTCATGGCGTAGGCAGAGCAGGACGGGTAGAAGCGGCAGCTCGAGGGGAACAGCGGCGAGATGACGAGCTGGTAGAACCTCACCACGAGCAGGAGCGGAGCGGCGAGGAGACCGTTGCGGGTGATCTTCATGCCGGCACCCCGCACACCCGCTCGAGCTGACGCCGGAGCGCCTGGCTCAAGTCACTGTACGTCGCCCGCGCGGCCGGCGGATTGGCGCGCACGACGACATCACAGCCGAGCGGTATGCCGCTCAGCAGGCCTGCGATGATGGCGCGCAGTCTGCGCTTGGTCCGGTTGCGTACCACCGCCGTGCCCACCGCCTTGGACACGACGAACCCGACCCGCGGCGGGAGGTGCGCACGCGCGTCGGTCCGGTTGGCATGCACGACGATCAGCCGTCCGCCTGCTCTCGTAGCGCCCGGTCCGCGAACCGCCGACGTGAAATCCCCCCGCGAACGCAGACGATGACGTGCCGGCAGCACGTCGGGCTCAGGCCGAGATCTCGGCGCGACCCTTGCGGCGACGGCCGGCCAGGATGGAGCGCCCCGCGCGGGTGCGCATGCGCACGCGAAACCCGTGCGTCTTGGCGCGGTGACGGGTATTGGGCTGGAACGTGCGCTTGCTCACGAGGGGATCTCCGTAGTCTGCTGTAAGAACGCGGCCTTCCGCGACCGCAATCGCCAAGACCATGGATCCCGGCCGTCACCAGTCGGGTGCGACTGCGTCCGGCGGGCGCCATGGGCATGCGAAAGAGGTCGCAGACGCGGCCCGACCCACGATACGTGAGTCCCGGAACGAGGGTCAAACCGACGAAGAGCCGATGGAGAGACGGGACACGCGGACGTGACACGACAGGGTGACGATGCGGTCACCCGGCCCCCCCGGCAGACAAACCACCTATTGTCTCGCGATCCCACCCCTAGGCAACACGACACGCCGATGAGCATCGGACTTCCTGGCCCATCGGGTTGTCAGAGGCCCTACGGTGTTGCTACGTTCTCCACTCACGGGTTCACGGGCACTATGCACAGGGTGTGGAAAAGCGTGTGGACAACGCCACCCCGGCGGTGACCACCGACCGAGCACGATGACAGCACATCAGGGGCAGGTGAAGGAGTGACCGAAGCTCAGGTCGACTATGACGACGTCTGGCGGCGGACCCTGTCCGCCCTCGAGGCCGTCGGGATGCCGGCCCAGGAGCGCGCCTTCGCCCGCCTGTGTCGCCTCGTAGGCGTGCTGGACCAGACGGCGCTCGTGCGGGTGCCGAACGCATATACCAAGGACTTCCTCGAGACCCGCGTGCGTAGCCAGGTCGTCACGGCCCTGTCAGACCAGCTCGAACATCCGATCCAGTTGGCTGTCTCGGTCGACGAGAGCCTCGAATCAGAGCTCGGCCTGATAACCGACGAGCCGCGGGTGCCCTCGTTCGACGACGAGTCCCCTGACGTCACCGGACCGTCCCCCAGTCAGTCGCCCACCCATTCACGCCAGCAGAGCGCCGGGGCCGATGGGCTGGCCCGGGTAGCCTACATCGGCGGCGAGCGCCGGCTGCGCGACCTCGACCAGAGCGCTCCCGATCTCAACGGCGCCGACTTCGATGACTCTCCCCTCGGTGGTGGCGGGGAGAGCGGGCCGCTACGACATCGACCGGAATCGACCTCCGCCGCCGACACGAGGCTCAACCCGAGGTACATCTTCGACACGTTCGTCATCGGCGCGAGCAACCGCTTCGCCCACGCGGCGGCGGTCGCCGTCGCCGAGGCGCCCGCGAAGGCATACAACCCGCTCTTCATCTACGGCGAGTCGGGGCTGGGCAAGACGCACCTGCTGCACGCGATCGGTCACTACGCGCGGGCGATGTTCCGCGACGTCCGGGTGCGCTATGTGAACTCCGAGGAGTTCACCAACGACTTCATCAACAGCATCCGCGATGACAAGGCCAGCGCCTTCCAGGCGCGACACCGCAACGTCGACGTGCTGCTCATCGACGACATCCAGTTCCTCCAGGGCAAGTTGCAGACCCAGGAGGAGTTCTTCCACACGTTCAACACGCTGCACAACGCGAACAAGCAGATCGTCATCACGAGCGATCTGCCCCCCAAGGAACTGTCCGGCTTCGAGGACCGGATGCGCACGCGCTTCGAATCGGGCCTGCTCACCGACGTCCAGCCGCCCGACCTCGAGACCCGCATCGCGATCCTGCGCAAGAAGGCCCAACAGGACCAGATGTCGGTCCCGGACGACGTGCTCGAGTACATCGCCACCAACTTCAGCACCAACATCCGCGAGCTCGAGGGCGCCCTGATCCGCGTCACTGCGTTCAGCAACCTCAACCGTCAGCCCATCGACCTTCCCCTGGCGGAGATTGTCCTTAAGGACGTCTTGCCGAACGAGACCCCCAACCAAGTCACGGCAGCGACGATCATGGGGGTCACCTCCGACTACTACGGCGTGAGCCTCGAGGACCTCTGCGGCTCATCCCGGTCGCGCCAGCTGGTCACGGCCCGCCAGATCGCCATGTACCTGTGCCGGGAGATGACCGACCTGTCGTTGCCCAAGATCGGCCAGCTCTTCGGGGGCCGCGACCACACGACCGTCATGCACGCCGACCGCAAGATCCGCGAGCTGATGAGCGAACGCAGGGCGATCTACAACCAGGTGACGGAGCTGACCAACCGGATTCGTCAACAGTCAAGCAGCTGAGCGCCCCCTACCACGACGCCGGCTCCCGAACGACCCGCCCGAAGCGACCGACTCCGCCTCCTGCGGCCAACACACCGAGCAGACAGCAACTCCAACGGGTTATAGCCGGTTGGAGTTGCCGATTCCTCGGTGTGTTGGCCGCAGTACGGGCGCGGGCGCTCATCCATGTCGACGCCACCCACCGATGACCCCGCGCAGCCCCGCAGCCCCGCAGCCGCGCACCGATACTCACAGTCTTATGCACAACCTTGTCCACAGGCGGCACCGCTGAATCACGCGCGGCCGGTCCATTCGCGCAGGGTTGTCCACAGGCGCTGTGGATAACCTGCTGTCTTTTCGTGCACAGCCCGGCCATCCCGGCCGATCCCTGCGGCGCAGCCCGCCACTCGGTTGTCCACAGGGCCTGTGGACAACGGTGGATAACGGGTCCTCGCATACGGACAACCGGCACCCGGTCAGGGGATCGTGTGTGGAGGACCGGATGTCATCCACAGCCCGGCCCGGAGGCTGTGGGTGATGTCCACAGTTCGCCCACAAGGGGAATCGCCGAGGTCACCTGCATCGATATGGGTCTGTCCACACCATCCACAGCACCGAAGACGACGACGAATCTCTCAATCAAGGAGGATCGCCCCGAGTACGACACTCGATCGGGCCCCACTCGCATCGCAGTGACGCGCCACCGACGTCCCCAACTGATGCCGGAGCCTGCTGGTGGTGCGAAGCCCGCCGCAACCACTAGTGTCAGTTCCCCAATGTCCCGTCTGACAATGAAGTGAGTGCGTCGTGAAGTTTCGGGTTGAGCGTGACGTCCTGGCCGAGGCCGTGACCTGGGTGGCGCGAGGCCTGCCTGCTCGCCCGCCCGTCCCGGTCCTTGCCGGGCTGCTCCTCGTGGCAGACGACGAGGGGAGCCTCACCCTCTCGGCCTTCGACTACGAAGTGTCGGCCCGGATCACCGTCCCGGCCGATGTCGCCGAGTCCGGCCAGGTGCTGGTCCTTGGCCGACTGCTGGCAGACATCTCCCGCAACCTGCCCGCCAAGCCGATCGATGTCGACGCCGATGGCACCAAGGTCAACGTCGCCTGCGGATCCTCGCGCTTCAGCTTGCGAGAGATGCCGGTCGGCGACTACCCGACGCTGCCCTCCGCGCCGGACGGCAGCGGCACCATCGCCGGCGACCTCTTCACGCAGGCCGTCGCCCAGGTTGCGGTCGCAGCCGACAAGGGCGACACCCTGCCGATCCTCACCGGTGTCCGGATGGAGATCGAAGGTGACCGGATGACGCTGCTGGCCACCGACCGTTATCGACTGGCGATGCGTGAACTCGCGTGGAGTCCGGCATCCCCCGAGGCGAGCCATGTCGCCCTCGTCCCGGCCCGGCAACTGTCCGACACAGCGAAGGCGCTCGGCGCGTCCGGCTCGGTGCAGCTCGCTCTCGGCCACGGCAGCGACGGACTCATCGGCTTCGAGGCCGGCCAGCGCCGGGCGACGACCCGGCTGCTCGACGGTGAGTACCCCAAGGTCACCTCCATCTTCCCGACGAGCGTCGAGACCGAGGCCGTCATCGAGACTGCCGCGCTCGAGGAGGCCGTCAAGCGCGTGGCCCTTGTCGCCGAGCGCAACACCCCGGTGCTGCTGAGATTCACCGACGGCCAGGTGGACATCGAGGCCGGCACCGGCGACGACGCGCAGGCGAGCGAGGCGGTCGAGGCGACCTTGACCGGGCCCGAGATCCAGATCGCCTTCAACCCCCAGTTCCTCCTCGATGGCCTGCACGCCGTCGGCACCGGCTGGAGTCGCCTGTCCTTCACCCAACCGAGCCGTCCGGCGGTCCTCAGCGGGCAGGCCGAGGCCGACGGCGAGGCTGACACGTCCTACCGGTACGTCCTCATGCCGGTCCGCTTCGCGCAGTGATCGCGTGCCGGTCCGCGGTGACCTCTGGGGCTGTCGATCCGTATGCCGCCCTCCTGGCGTAGCCTCGGACCCACCGTCCCGCACACGCCGGGTTTCGCTTCGTCCACGAGGAGGGCACGTGCCATGCAGCTCGGTCTGATCGGTCTCGGCAAGATGGGCGCCAACATGCGCGAACGGCTGCGCCGGGCAGGCCATGAGGTTGTCGGCTACGACCGCAACCCCGAGGTCTCCGATGTCACGACGCTCGAAGCGTTGGTCGCCGCCCTCGAGGCACCACGCGTCGTCTGGGTCATGGTCCCCTCGGGCGCACCGACCCGCGACACGGTGGCGGAGCTGGGCGAGCTGCTCGAGCCGGGCGACCTCGTCGTCGACGGTGGCAACTCGCGCTTCACCGACGACTTCGACAACGCGAAGCTGCTCGGGGACAAGGAGATCGGCTACGTCGACTGCGGCGTCAGCGGCGGCATCTGGGGCCTGGCCAACGGCTACGGCCTCATGGTCGGGGGCGCTCAGGAGTCCGTCGAGCGGGCGATGCCGATCTTCGACGCGCTCCGGCCCGAGGGCCCCCGCGAGGAGGGCTTCGTTCACGCCGGTGAGGTCGGCGCCGGCCACTACACGAAGATGGTCCACAACGGCATCGAGTACGGGCTGATGCAGGCCTACGCAGAGGGCTACGAGCTGCTCATGCGCAAGGACATCGTCACTGACGTCCCCGGCGCCTTCAAGGCGTGGAGCCGGGGCACCGTGGTCCGGTCCTGGCTGCTCGACCTCATGGTCGAGGCCCTCGAGAAGAATCCCGGCCTCGACGGCGTATCCGACTACACGGTCGACTCCGGCGAGGGCAAGTGGACCGTCGAGGAGGCCATCGCCCTCGAAGTGCCGATGCCGGTCATCTCCGCGTCGCTGTTCGCCCGCTATGCCTCGCGTCAGCTCGCCTCACCGACGATGCAGGCGGTCGCCGCCCTGCGCGGCGAGTTCGGCGGCCACGAGGTCATGACGATCGAGGAGGGCAACGCCTTGCGCCGCGGCGACGAGGCCATGTCGCCGGCCCAGCAGGCCGCCGCCAAGGGCATCGTCGAGAAGGCCGACGCAGAACGTCCCCGAGACGCCCAGCAGGCCGCACGCGCCCAGACGGGCACGCAGACGGGCACGCAGACGGAGAGCCAGCCTTCGGCGGCACAGCAGGACTGAGCGCGAGGGTCGTGCACGTCCGCCACCTGACGCTCAAGGACTTCCGCAGCTACCCGAGCGCGGAACTCGCGTTGACTCCCGGCATGACGATCCTCGTCGGCCCCAACGGCCAGGGCAAGACCAACCTCGTCGAGGCGATCGGCTACCTTGCCACGCTCGGGTCGCATCGGGTTGCGACCGACCAGCCGCTCGTCCGCTTCGGGGCCGCGCAGGCGATCGTTCGCGGCGCGGTCCTGCGAGAGGGCCGCGAGACCCTCATCGAGCTCGAGATCACGCCGGGCCGTCCCAACCGGGCCCGGCTCGGCAAGTCTCCCGCCGGGCGCCCGCGCGACGTGCTGGGAACGCTGCGCACGGTGCTCTTCGCCCCCGAGGATCTCGCGCTCGTCAAGGGTGACCCGGCCGGACGACGCGGCTTCCTCGATGATCTGCTCGTGCAGCGCCAGCCACGCTGGTCGGCCGTGCGCAGCGACTACGACAGAGTCCTCAAACAACGCAGCGCGCTGCTGAAGTCGGCCGCCCCGGTGCTGCGCCGGGGAGCGCGGCGCGCCCAGCGGCATACCGCATCGATGAACTCCACGGACCTCGCGGCATCGCTCGATGAGGAGAGGGAGTCGGCGTTGCACACCCTTGAGGTGTGGAACGAGCACCTCGCGACGATTGGCGCACCACTGCTCTATGCGCGGCTGCGGCTGCTGCGCGACCTCGTGCCCGGCCTCGCCGAGTGTTACGACGCGGTCTCGGCCAGTGCATCGAATGCCCGCGCCACCTACCGGAGCTCACTGCACGAGGGGATGGCCACCCGCATCGCCGGCGGCGACGTGCCCGAGATCGAGGAGCTGCGAGGCGCACTCCTCGAGACGCTCGAGGAGCTGCGCAGCCAGGAGATCGAGCGGGGCGTCTGCCTCGTCGGTCCACACCGCGACGACGTGCACCTCACGCTCGGGGAGCTGCCGGCCAAGGGATACGCCAGTCACGGCGAGTCATGGAGCTTCGCGCTCGGTCTCAAGATCGCCGCCTACCGGCTGCTGCGACGGGACCTCGCGGATGACCCGGTGCTCATCCTCGACGACGTCTTCGCCGAGCTCGACATCGGCCGGCGAGACCGCCTCGCCGAGCTGATCGGCGACTGTGAGCAGGTGCTGGTCACCGCAGCCGTCGAAGCCGACGTACCCGAGCGGCTAAGAGCATCGGGGAGCACGTTCGAGGTGACGCTCGGCCGGCTCGAGCAGAGCGCGGCGGCGGTGGGCGATGGGTGAGGACGGGATGGCCGGAGCACCACGCCCCGGTGGTGCCGAGGACCCTTCCGGGCCCACCGATGAGGACACCCGGATCGCCGACGCCGCGGCGTCCGCGCTTGCCCGCGCCCGCCAAGGCGCGGTCGGCAAGGGTCTGCGACCCGGGATGAGACCGCCCAGGCGCCGCCGGGTCGCGGGGTCGGCGCCGATGTCCGGATCGGGGCTGGACGGGCGTGACCCGGCACTGCTCGGGGAGCAGCTCGACCGGCTCCTCGTCGACCGGGGCTGGAAGCTCGACGTCGCCGTGGGGGCGGTCATGGGCCGGTGGGCGCAGATCGTCGGGCCGGATATCGCGACCCACGTCGTGCCGGTGACCTTCACCGACGGCGTGCTCACGGTCCAGGCGGACTCGACCGCGTGGGCAACCCAGATGAGGCTGCTCGCCTCGTCGGTCCTGGGCAGAGTCGAGGAGGAGATCGGGGCCGGTGCGGTCAGCGACCTGCAGGTCCTCGGCCCGAGCGCCCCCTCGTGGCGCCGCGGGCCGCGCCGCTCTCCGGACAGCCGCGGGCCCCGGGACACCTACGGCTGATCCAGGCCTCGAGTCAGGTCACCACGACATCACGACAGACCGATGGAAGGAGACGCTGTGAGCCAGGTGAGGATGGGGTCATGACGACCGGACCGCACTGCTGCACCATCATCCCGCCCTATCTACTCGAGGCGCTCACCCGCAGCCCGGAGCCGCACGTGGCTCGCTCTGCGCGGGAGGCGCTGCGCCACGCCGCCGACCTTCGACGGTCACGGCGACAGGCCCCATGGGCCCGGGGCGCCACCCGAGGAGGCCTGGCCCCACCCTTCTCCGGCCCGGGCACGCAGCTGCGCCGGGCACCAGATGGCGCACCCGCCGATACGCCTTCCCCCCGCGCCCGGAAGCGTCCGACCGAGCCTGGCCCGCGCCGGACGATCTCGGATGCGGGCGGGACGATCACGACCCCGGGTGACGAGGTGCGCAACGAAGGGCAGCCGGCCAGCGGCGACCCGGCGGTCGACGAGGCCTACGAGGGGCTCGGCGCGACGTGGCAGCTGTACTGGGCGGCATACGGCCGCGACTCCCTCGATGGCAAGGGGATGCCGCTGCTCGCGACCGTCCACTACGGGACGAACTACGACAACGCCTTCTGGGACGGCCATCAGATGGTGTTCGGCGACGGCGACGGGATCGTCTTTCTCCGCTTCACCCGCAGCCTCGACGTCATCGGGCACGAGCTGACCCATGGCGTCACCGAGCACACGGCCGGCCTGCTCTACGACGGCCAGTCCGGTGCCCTCAACGAGTCCCTCTCCGACGTCTTCGGCATGATGGTCAAGCAGCACGCTCTCGGCCAGTCGGCCGCGGACGCCGACTGGCTCGTCGGGGCGGAGCTGCTGGCTCCCGGCGTCAAGGGACGCGCGCTTCGCGACATGCGCGACCCGGGGACCGCCTACGACGACCCGCGCCTCGGCAAGGATCCCCAGCCGGCGCACATGGACGACTATGTCGACACCAGCGAGGACAACGGCGGCGTGCACATCAACTCCGGCATCCCCAACCGGGCATTCGCCCTCGCGGCCCTCGCCATCGGAGGCAACGCCTGGGAGGGCGCGGGACCGATCTGGTATGCCGTCCTCGACGGACCGGGGATCAAGGCGGACTGCGACTTCGCGACCTTCGCCGACCTCACCGTCGCGGCGGCTGCCGACCTCCACGGGGACGGATCGGCGGAGCACTCGGCGGTGCGCAAGGCGTGGGCGGAGGTCGGGGTATCGAGCGACAGCGATGCCGATGCCGGGGCCGGAGCGACAGGCGCCGCAGCCGGCACGGGCACCATGTCCGACGAGTCGGATGCCCTGTCATCGGACACTCCGGGCGGGCCGGCCCATGGAGAGGTGCCGCCGGTCGACACCCAGGTGCTGCTACGGCGCACGGGTGGCTTCGCGGGCCTGGTGCGGGAGCGGCGGCTGGCCCTGGCCGAGCTCCCCGAGCCGGACACCTACGATTGGCAGCGTCTGCTCGCGGCCCCGACCCTCGAGCGCATCGCCCGGACGAGCGAGCGCGAGGTGAACCGTCCGGACGCCTTCTGCTACTCCGTGGTGTGCGACCGGGTCGACGTCGATGTCACTCTCGCCGAGCCGCACCTACCTGACGCGATCCACCAGCTCTTCGAACGCACCCTCGGCGGCTGACAACGTGCGCCAGGCCGATCTGTGCCCAGTGCCCTCGATGCCCCCCGGTGTCCAGACCCCCGGCGGCTGACAACGGCTGCTCGTCGACTCAGCCCGCTCAGCCCGCTCAGCCCGCTCAGCCCACTCACGCCGGCTCAGCCCGGCTGCTCGTGAACCGGCCCCGCAGCATCGCCCGGACGAGCGAGCACGAGGAATAACTACTCGCCGGCTTCCCGCGCGAGTAGTTCGGCGACGGTCTGCGGATCGCGGGCCACCATGGTCGTGCCATCGGTGGTGGTGATGATGGGTCGCTGGATGGTCAGCGGGCTCGCCACCATGGCCGCAATCCAGTCTTCGCGGTGCGCGTCGTCCTTCGGCAGCTCGATCCCGGCGTCCCTGGTCTCCTGGGGACGCGCGATGTCCCACGGTTCGAGGCCCATCCGGCGCAGCACGTCGGCCAGCTCGGCGCGTGTCGGCGGCTCATCGAGGTAGCGCCGTTCGACGTAGGTGATACCCGCCGCGTCCAGGTCCGCCTTGGCGCTGCGGCACTTCGAGCACGAGGGGTTGATCCAGATCTCGACAGACATCAGTTGACCTCGATCTCCTGGGCGTGGGTCATGGCGAGCAGTTCGTCATACGTCGTCGAGAACACCGCGGCAGGGTGGCCGGCCGCCGCCCAGACCTCCTCGTACTCCCGGAGGGTGGGGTCGATATAGGTGCGCACCGGCCTCGGGTGCCCGATCGGCGAGACGCCGCCGATGACCTGGCCGGTGTGTTCCCTGACGAACCGCGCGCTGGCTCGACGCAACCTGCTCAGGCCGAGGTCGGCGGCGACCTTGGCAGTGTCGACCCGGTGCGCGCCGGAGGTGAGGACCAAGACCGGCTCCGCGTGCTCCGAGTGCTCCGAGTGCTCCGCGGGCTTCGCGTGCTCCGAGTGCTCCGCGGGCTGCTCGTCCCAACCCTGCGTCGATGCCTCGAAGAGCAGGCTGTTCGCGATCGCGCCCACCTCGCAGCCGAGCGCCTCGGCAGCCAGGGCCGCAGTGTGGACCGCGCCGGGGAGCACGACGATCCGTCCCTGGCCGCCCAGGTCCGTCAGGACAGTCCGGAACCGAGTGATCGACGGGTGTTCACTCACGCATCCGAACGTACCGCGCCCGGCTACCCGGTGGCTTCGCGGGTCGCATCACTGCACAGGTGCCCTTCGCGCCGCAGCATCTATGAGCCCGCCTCGACGAGCTCCTCGTGGGCAACAAGGAGGTGATCGAGCAGCCCCCAGACGTCGGGGACGAGCCTCGGGCAGGCGACGACACCGATGTGCAGCCGACCGCGGTAGCCCTGGACCGTGAGGTCGATCCCAAGAGCGTCGGTCAGCATCGACAGGACAACGAGGCCGCCGACGCGGCGACCGACGAGCTCGAGGGGCTCGCCCTGGCCGGGCACGTTGGACACGACGATGTTGAAGGGCAGGCGCGCGTGGTCGGCGACCCGCGACCGGTGGGCGGCATGGAGGAGGCCGGCGTGTCGCTGCTGCGCCCATCCGAGGGCGCTGTGTCGTCGCCGGGTTTGGCGCTCGCGGAGCGGGAGGCCGCAGTGGCGAGAACCGGGACGGCGAAACGGGTCAGATCCTCCAGCAGGCTCGGGCTCATCGTCCGGCGCGCCTTCGCCCGCGCAACCTCGCGCAGCCGAGTGAGCGGGTCGGGCTCGTGGGTAGGAAGCGGGCACGTCGGCAGCATCTCCGCGGGAGTAGACCCGGTGAGCCACTCGATCGGCCGACGGGAGATCCAGCTAGGCCCTGCCACTGGTGCCACGAAGTAGCCGCGTAGACGGCTGTTGGTTGGTTTTGGCGGAACCGCAGGTCAGCGAGGGTGTGGCGGTTCGTTCTGGTTCAGGCTATATCGTCGTTGGACACGGTTTCGGGAAAGTTTGCATCACTTCTTTGCATCATTTTCGGCCGTCACTGGCGACCCAGTGGCAGGCCCGCTGTCGGTCGATCACCGCGCGACCTTCCTGCTCCGAAGGTATCGGTAGGTTGTCGGTCATGGTCAAGCCGGCGAGGGAGAAGGTCGCCCTGTTGTTGCGGGGTGTCGAGTCGACGGGGTCGTTCAGTGCGGAGACGTCGGCACCAGTCGGGGGCGTCACGCTCTCGGTGGACGGGGTCGGCCCGGTGAAGCTCCCGGTCGGTGCAGCGCAGGAGCGGATGCTGGTGTCGGTCGCGCGCCCGGCGATGTTCGGGCTTGGCGAGGAGACGCTGACCGACACCTCGGTGCGTGACACCTGGGAACTGACTGCTGACCAAGTGAGCCTGGGTGGGGAGTGGGATCAACTACTCGAAGCGGCGCTGGTCGAGGTGCACGAGGGACTGGGGCTGCCGAGGGACGCGCGCCTTCGTGCGGAGCTGCATGCGCTCCTCGTCTACGGGCCGGACCAGTTCTTCGCGCCGCACCAGGACTCCGAGAAGGACGACGAGATGGTGGCGACGCTGGTGGTGTCGCTGCCGTCGGTCCACACCGGCGGGGAGCTGGTGGTCAGCCACCGCGGCGAGAGTCGCACGTACCGTCACGCCGACGGAGACCAGATCGGCTTCGTGGCCTTCTATGCCGACTGTGTGCACGAAGTGCGGCCGGTCCGTTCGGGGCGGCGAGTGACCCTGACCTCCAACCTGCTGGTGGCCCGCGATTCCGAGGCGACGCCGATCGACCCTGACGACGAGTTGGCAGCCCTGGTTGACGAGCACTTCGCCACCCCGATGACCCGACGCTGGTCGGACGAGCCGTCTCCGGCGCCGAACCGTCTGGTCGTGTTGCTCGATCATCAGTACAGCGAGCGCGGACTGGCTGCGTGCCGTCTCAAGGGCCGTGATGTGGAGTGGGTGAGCCGGTTGCGGGTGGTTGCGGACCGGGCCGATTGTCTGAGCGCACTCGCTCTCGCCGATATCCGGCAGACGTGGAACGCCTACGAGGACGGCCGGTCGTGGCGGTACCAGTACGACGATGACGAGGACGACGAGGGGTATGACGACGGCGAGTCGTCTACGTCGTACGACGTCGGTGAGCTGATCGAGGACGAGATCTCGCTGGGCTGGTGGAAGCGCGCCGGGGTCGGCAGTGGAGAGCAGATCACCCTGGGCGTCGACGAGAGTGAGGTCTGCGCGGTCACGCCGACCGCGTCGTTGACGCCGTACGAGTCCGAGTACGAGGGCTACATGGGCAACTACGGCAACACCCTCGACCGCTGGTACCGCCGAGCTGCGATCGTGCTGTGGCCGAAGGAGCGAGACTTCATCGCCCGTGCCGAGGCTGACCAGCCAACTGCGATCGCCGAGCTCGATGCCCGGCTGAACGACGGGGTGGATCTCGAGCGAGCCAGGGCGGATGCGCGAGCGCTGGTTGACCTCCTCGGAGTTGGCAGCACGGGTCTACTGGCCCCGCTCCTGTCGGTCGCCGACGGCCTCGATGACGCCGAACTCGCCTACGACCTACTCGCTCGGCTCAGCGGCGAAGGGCTGACCGTCGATCGCGCCGCCGCGCTCGCTGCTGTCGTCACGCGGTATGGAGACGCGTGGACGCGGAGGCTGATCGAATCCTGGTTCCCCGCTGGCGGCTACCGCCACGGGCATTGGGAATGGGCAAGCGGCACCCTGCCCGACCTGGGTCCAGCGCTGAGGCAGGTCGGCGCGGACAGCGTCGTCACCCACGTGTGCCGACGGATCTGGGCAACCCTGTCGGTCTCGATCGGCGCGGCGCTCACGTCAGGGCCACGAGCCCGGGCGGCGGGCATGGCATCCGTCGTGGGCCCAGCGGAGGCGCTCTTCGTGGCTGCCGATACTGAGCTGGTCGAGGTGTTCGTCGCAGCCCTCGCGGCGTACGGCGAAGGTGTGCTCGATCTGGAGATCCCGCTGGTGCGGCGCCTCGGCGCGGAAGCGCCTTCGTCGTTGGTCGAGGATGCTGTGCTCCGGTTGGAGGTTCTGCTCGCCGTTCCGCCCCGATCCGCCGACGACTGGTCGATCGTCTGGTCGGGCTGCGGTTGTGACCTCTGCGACACCTTGCAGAGCTTCCTCGCCGACCGCAATGCCACCGAGCTCGACTGGCCGCTGCGGACCGACCGGCGCCAACACATCCATCAGCGCATCGACGCCGCCGAACTCCCGGTCACCCATCACACGATCCGCAAGGGCAGCCCCTACACCTTGCGCCTCGCCAAGCAGCCTGATCTTCACGAACGCGAAGCCGAGCAGCGTCGCCAAGTGACAGCAGACCTGGCATGGCTCCGAGGGGAGGGATGAACGCAGACTCCCGGGGCCATCTCTACCGCTCTCTGGGTGCTCCCCGTTCCCACCAGTCGGTGGGCAGTTGCTCAGCAATGACGCGAGCAGCGATCTCGATGCTGGTCAGGTTGCAGAACTTCCACAGTTCCTTGGCGGCGCGCGAGTACTGGAACGTCACCGCGTCAACATCGAAGGCGTCCAGCTCGCCGGCCCGGTAGCGGTCGATCGCGCTGGCCACGTGTTCGACAAGCCGGCCGAGTTGTTCCTCGTGGTAGGCGGCAACCTTCTCGCGCGCGGTCCGACGCTCGGCCTTGGTCATAAGCCGAAGGCCTCGCGAACGGCCGAGTTCGGGATGCCGACGGTCGTGCCGTGGACGATGCCCTGAAGCCGCTGGCCAGTCTCGGCGGCCCAGGCTACTTCGACGACCTCGGGCTCATCGTAGGGCTTGCGCGCCTGCTTCATCGGATTAGCAGCGGTCATGAGAGGAATCTGCCGGCGGACGAGGTCAGCGATGCTTGCTGCGAGGATTGGCGCGTGGCAATTCGACGTTCCTCGCCCGAGCTTCCGTAGGGTGATCCAGAGATCAGGCATCAGCCCGGCATGGCCGACGACCTGATGCGCGAGTTCGCTCCGCTCGACGCCTACGGCGGCATCGACAGGGTGCCTGAGCAAGCCGACATCTTGCTCGGGAGGAGAGCGGCCTGACCACTGTTGCTGCAACATCTGCTGAACATCGGTGTTGCAGTAAATGTTGCAGTACCTCAGCGCGACTCGACCAGGAGAGGCCTGAGGATGTCTGCTGACCCGTCCATCCCATACCGCTCGACGAGCAGGTCGATGATCTGTTCGGGCGCCTGGGGCGGGTTCTTGCGACGCTCGGACATGGTGACCAATGCCCCAGGACTCCTGACATAGGGCCAGAGTTTCTGCAGGGTCAGGACGCGGTTTTGATCTCGTAGCGCAGGATCAGGTCGGTGCCCGGGTAGC
>JAKDLQ010000103.1 GCA_030452775.1 Micrococcales bacterium
ACGAGCGTCACGAGCGTCACGAGCGTCACGAGCGTCACGAGCGTCACGAGCGTCAGGGTACGCGGCGGAGATCTACCTGCGGCCGCGCGCGGCGCACTCCACGCAGAGTGTGGCGGTCGGGCGAGCCCGAAGGCGTCCGAGCGGGATGTCACGTCCGCATGCCGCGCAGACCCCGAAACCAGACCCGTCATCACCAGACCCGTCATCGGTGGTGAGCCGGTCGAGGGCCCGCTCGATGTCGGTCAGCTCCTGCGCCGATTCCCGGCGCAGTCCCTGCATCCTCGACCACTCCCCCGCAAGCGTCCCGCCGTCCGGGTCGTGTTCGTCGTCGGAGACCGCGTCGACGCGCGCGGCTCGGAGCCCGGCCAGCTCGGCGTCGAGGGAGCGCAGACTGCGCGCGGCGGTTTCGCGCAGCTCCCGTAGCAGCGCCGAGAGCTCGTCGCGGATGCCGCCCACCGGCGACGTCACGCGTGCAGCGCCTCGGAGATCGGCACCTCGCCGCTGTTGAAACGGATGGTCCGATGGGCCGTGGTCGGGTCGGCGAGCGTGGCCGCGATGACCGAGGCGACATCCGCGCGGCTCACCGACGACGCCTCCTCGGCGTCGACGTCGATGCGGCCGGTCGGCGGATCGGACGTCAGCGCGCTCGGGCCGAGGACCGTCCAGTCAAGGCCGGAGGCGCGCAGGTGCTCGTCGGCCGCGGCCTTGGCCTCGGCGTAGGCGTAGAACGAGCTGTCCGGCGCCACCCCGTGATCGGGCCGGGCACCGAAGTACGACACCATGACGAAGCGGACCACGCCCGCGGCGCCCGCGGCCCGGATCGCCTCGATGGCCGCGTCACGGTCGACGGCATACGTCCGGTCCGGACTGCCGCCGCCGGCGCCCGCAGACCAGACGATGGCGTCGTGGCCGGCGAAGATCCCGCCAAGGGCGGCGGCCTCGAGGTGCTCCACATCGGCGACGAGAGGCGACGCGCCGGTCGCCGCCACGTCGGCCACGTGATCGGGGTTGCGGATGACCGAGGTGACCTCGTCGCCACGGGCCGTCAGCAACGGTGCGAGCAGGAGTGCGACCTTGCCGTGGCCGCCGATGATGACGATGCGTGACATGAGGCTCCGATCAGAGGACGAGTAGCTCGTGGGGGCGGGTGTTGAGTCGCAGGGCGCCTTCGGCCGTCACCGCGACGATGTCCTCGATCCGGGCCCCCCACGTCCCCGGCACATAGACGCCGGGCTCGATGCTGAAGGCCATGCCCGCCTCGAGCGGCAGGTCGTTGCCGGCAATGATGTAGGGCTCCTCGTGGACGTCGAGTCCGATCCCGTGACCGGTCCGGTGGATGAAGTACTCGGCCAGCCCCGCCTCGCGCAGCACGCCCCGAGCAGCCTCGTCGACGGCCTCGCACGTCACCCCGGGGCGGGCGGCGTCGACCGCCGACTGCTGGGCCTGCTGCAGCGCGGCATACGCGTCGGTCACCTCGGCGACGGGTGGGAGCCCGGCGGCATACGTCCTCGTGCTGTCGGAGTTGTAGCCCGACAGCATCGACCCGCCGATGTCGACGACGACGAGATCGCCGCGCTCGATGACCCGGTCGGAGACCGAGTGGTGCGGGCTGGCGGCGTTGGGACCGGAGGCGACGATGACGAACTGGACCACGGCGTGGCCCTCACCGACGATCGCCTCGGCGATCTGCGCCCCGACCTGGGCCTCGGTCCGGCCCGGCTGCAGCCACTGCCCCACCTGCGCGTGGACCCGGTCGATGGCCGCACCGGCCAGCCGCAGCTGCTCCAGCTCGGCAGGGTCCTTGCGCATCCGTAGCTCACGCAGGATCGGCCCCGCCAGCACCTGATCACGAGCACCCTTGTCGCGCAACCGGATCGCATGGAGAGACGGCGTCATGTCGGAGATCGCCACGGCGCCGTCGAGCGAGAGCCCGGCGAGCGCGAGCGCGTACGGGTCCTCGCCGTCCACCCAGGTGCGCACCTCGACCCCGAGGTCGGCGAGCGGCAGGTGGCCGAGCCCGGCGAACTCCAGCGCCGGGGACACGAACGCCGGGCCGAGCCCCGCATCGCTCGGGACGACGAGCGCCGTGAGCCGCTCGAAGGAGGATCCGCCGACGCCGAGGAGGTAGTGCAGATCGGAGCCCGGCGTGACGATGACGGCGCTCGCCCCCGCCGCCTCGGCGGTGGACCGGAGCCGGTCAAGGCGGGACTTCGAGACGGACACGTCGGGGATCGATGCGCTGACTGCCATGGGCCTCACCGTAGCGTGGGGTGCTCCGACGCGCGATGGAGCCGGCTCCGACCCGAGAAGGAGGTCACGGAGTCCCGGCCTGCCTAGGCTGGCGACATGACCGCGCCGCCCAGAGCCTCGTCGCCGAGAGCCTCGTCGTCCGGATCTGCGTCGCCGGGGGCCTCGTCCGCCAGAGCGTCGTCGTCCATGGGCCTGGCGGGCCGCATCGGCGCGTGGTTCGGCGTCGACGACGGCTGGGAGCGCATCCCCGCGGACCCGGCGCGCGCCCAGCGCCAGGATGCCGCCCTCGCCTTCGGCTTCCTCGTCCTCGGGTCACTCGGCGTGGAGCTCATGCGCAGCTTCGACGCCCTCGGGGAGCCGCCGGGGCCGAGTTGGACCGCGCACCTCTACGTGCTGGCCGGGACCGTGCCGCTGGCGTGGCGGCGGCGCTGGCCGCTCGCCGTCGCCGGCGGCCTGGCATTGCACATGCTCGTCACCGGCCTCACGGCCCCCGGCGTGATGTCCTCGTTCCCGATGCAGGTCGTCTACTTCTTCGCCCTCTTCACCGGCGTGGCATGGGCTCGGGACCGCCGGCTCATGCTCGCGGTCGTCACCGGGGTGATCCTCGTCATGTTCACCTGGCTCACCTGGCAGTTCGCGACGGGAAGCGGCATCGAGAAGCTGCTCGAGCACGACGGGAAGCCGCCCGCGCACAATGGCTTCCTCTCTCCGTTCGCCGCCTACGTCGGCTACTCGCTCATCATCAACGTCCTGTACTTCGGCGGAGCGGTTATCGGCGGACAGGCTGCCTGGCGGGCGGCCCAGCAGCGGGAGCGGCTCGCCGAGCAGGCCGTCACCATCGCCGCGCAGAGCGAGGAACTGCAACGTCAGGCGGTGATCGAGGAACGGATGCGCATCGCTCGCGAGCTGCACGACGTCGTCGCGCACCACATCTCCGTCATCGGCATCCAGGCTGCGGCCGCCCGTCGGGTCCTGCACCGGGACCCCGAGTCGGCCGAGCCGGCCCTGCGCGTCATCGAAGGCTCGTCGCGCGAGGCCGTCGCCCAGATGCGCGGCCTGCTCGGCACGCTGCGCTCGGGCAGCGACGACGCCGGTGACACGACGGCGGGCCGGACGCCGGAGCCGACGCTGGCCGATGTGCCGACGCTCGTCGACGAGAGCCGCATCTCCGGACTCGACACGTCCCTCGAGGTCATCGAGGATCGTCCCGGGTCGGTGGAGAACGTGCCCGGCCCGCTCGGCCTCTCGCTCTACCGGACCGTGCAGGAGGCCCTGTCCAACGTGCGCCGGCACTCCACGGCACACGCGGTCGCGGTCATCGTGCGGGTCGAGCACCGCCCGGAGATCGGCTTCGCGCACGGGTTCGCCGAGGTCGAGGTGCTCGACAACGGCCGCCCCCGGGGTGGCACGTCGGGCACCGGCCTCGGCCTGCTCGGCGTCCGCGAACGCCTCGCCACCCATGGTGGGGTGAGCGAGATCGGACCACGCTTCACCGGGGGCTACCGTGTCCGGGTCCGCATGCCCCTTCCGCAGGAGCCCTCATGACCTGTCGTATGCCGCCGAGCCCGGTCCCCGCATGACGTCCTCATCGGGCGGGGCCGAGGACTCCGGACCGGTCCGGGTCCTGCTCGTCGACGACCAGCAGCTGGTCCGCTCCGGCTTCGCGCTCATCCTCTCGGTGGAGGACGACCTCGAGGTCGTCGGCGAGGCCGCGAACGGCGCCGAGGCGCTCGCCCTGACCCGTGAGCTGCGGCCCGATGTCGTGCTCATGGACGTGCAGATGCCGGTCCTCGACGGCATCGCGGCGACCGGGCAGATCGTCGCCGAGGACCTCGCCAAGGTCGTCATCCTCACGACCTTCGAGCAGGACGACTACGTGTTCGCCGGGCTGCAGGCGGGGGCGAGCGGCTTCCTGCTCAAGAACGCCGACGCCGAGCACCTCGTGGAGGCCGTGCGCACCGTCGCCGGGGGGCACGCGCTGCTCGCCCCCGAGGTGACCCGCAGGGTCATCGAGCAGCTCGCCGCGTCCCCCGGACGCACCCCCTCCGGGATGGGGGCCGCCGGGCCCGAAGAGGATCCGGGCCTTGCCGCGCTCACCCCACGTGAACGGGAGGTGCTCGAGCTCGTCGGGCGCGGCCTGTCCAACGCCGAGATCGCCGGCCGCCTCTTCCTCGGCGAGGCGACAATCAAGACCCACCTGTCCAACGTGTTCGCCAAGCTGCACCTGCGCGACCGGGTCCAGGCCGTCGTCTACGCCTACGAATCCTGCCTCATCCACCCGGGCGCTCCCGAGTAGCGTCGTCTACGACTACGAATCCTGCCTCATCCACCCGGGCGCTCCCGAGTAGCCAGGCCAGGAGTGAGGCATCGCTCGGGAGGGGGCCTCGACCGGCAGGGGGAGGCTCGCCATACCGGATTTCCACCCCTGGGCGGATCCGCCGCCCCCGGTCGGACTTCTAGCGTGGAGTCATGATCGAACTACGGGAACTGAGCAGGACGTTCGGGGCGATCCGGGCCGTCGACGGGGTGAGTTTCGCCGTCGAGGACGGAGCGCTGACCGGCTTCGTCGGCGGCAACGGCGCCGGCAAGACGACGACGATGCGGATGATCATGGGGGTGCTCACCATCACCTCCGGCGAGGTGCTCTGGGCGGGCCGCCCGGTCACCCAGCTCGACCGGCGCCGCTTCGGCTACATGCCCGAGGAGCGTGGCCTCTATCCCAAGCAGGCCGTCCTCGACCAGCTCGTCCACCTCGCCAGGCTGCGCGGGATGAGCGCCCACGCGGCCCGCAGCTCCGTCCTCGAGCACCTCGAGCGACTCGGCCTCGCGGACCGGGCCAAGGACCACGTCGAGAAGCTGTCGCTCGGCAACCAGCAGCGCGTCCAGATCATCGCCGCACTCATGGGCAGGCCGCGGGCCCTCATCCTCGACGAGCCCTTCAGCGGCCTCGACCCCGCCGCCGTCGACAACATGGCCGACCTGCTGCGCGAGCACACCGCGCGCGGCATACCCATCCTCTTCTCCTCCCACCAGCTCGACCTCGTCGAGCGCCTCTGCGAGCGCCTCGTCGTGCTGTCGGGCGGCCGGGTCGTCGCGGCCGGCACCCCCGACGAGCTGCAGTCCAGCGGGGCGACGAGGCACCGTCTGGTGCTCACCGGCGACGCCGGGTGGGTCCGCGGCATACCGGGAGTGCACGCCATCGACATCGACGGGCACACCGCCCTGGTCGAGCTGCTCGAGGGCGGCGCCGGGCGGCGCCTGCTCACCGAGGGCCTGGCCCGCGGCGAGGTCCTCGAGTTCCACACCCAACGGCCGAGCCTGGCCCAGATCTACCGTGAGGTGACAGCATGAGCGCCGCCCTGACCCAGACCCCCACCCCCCCCGCACCCAGCGCGGCGGCAAACGGCCAATGGTTCGACCAGGGCGCCCGCGCCCATGCTGCTGGTGGCCGGCCGCGAGATCATCGTCCGGGTGACGAACAAGTTCTTCATCGTCTCCACCATCGTCACCCTGCTGCTCATGGCGGGTTTCGCAGGGTTCTCGACCTGGCAGAGCCAGCGGGAGTCGACCTACAGCGTCGCGGTCACCGCGCCCGCCGCGAAGCAGCTCGTCAGCGAGGCGGGCACGGCCGCGCACGCCCTCGATGACAAGGTCACCGTCACCGGGCAGAGCGTCGCCGATGATGCGGCGGCCCGTCAGGCGGTCAAGGACGGCGACGTCGACGCGTGGCTGCACGAGGGCCAGGACGGCTGGGTGCTCACCTCGAAGGACGCTGTCGATCGCACCCTCAGCGGCGCGCTCCAGGACCGGGTGCGCACCGACGCGCTGACCCGCAACGCCGCCGCAGCAGGCACGTCGATCACCGAGCTTGAGAAGGGCACCACCCTGACGACCGACCGGATCGATGGCACCGAGGACAACGACGTCTTCGTCCAGGTCGCTACGTTCGCTTTCGCGATCCTCTTCTACCTCGCCGCGATGATGTTCGGCCAGCAGATCGCCGGCAGCGTCGTGGAGGAGAAGGAGTCCCGTCTCGTCGAGATCATCGCGACAGCGATCCCGCTGCGCCAGCTCCTCGCCGGCAAGGTCATCGGCAACTCGATCATCGCGCTCGGCCAGGTCGTCCTCTTCTCCGCCGTGGGACTCGTCGCCTTGTCGTTCACCGACTTCTCGACGATGCTGCCGTCCCTGTCCGGTGCTGTCGGGTGGTTCATCGCCTTCTTCGCGGTCGGGTTCCTCGCCCTCGCCTGCCTCTTCGCCGTCGGCGGGGCGCTGGCCTCGCGCAACGAGGACCTGGCGAGCACCACCGGGCCGATCACGATCGTGCTCATCCTCGTCTACTTCATCTCGTTCGGGCTGTCGGGGACGGCCCAGGTCGTGGCGTCCTACGTCCCGATCGTGTCGGTCATCTCGATGCCGGCCCGGGTCCTCGCCGGTGGGGTGATGTGGTGGGAGCCGATCGTCGCGCTCGTCATCATGGGGTGCTTCGCGGCCGTCACGGTGTGGCTCGCCGAGAAGGTGTACCGCCGCTCGCTCATGCAGAACCGGGGCAAGCTGAGCTGGAGGCAGGCCCTCGCCACGGAGGAGTGAGCGCACGGGAGCCCCGAGATGGCGGGTGCCGCCGGGCGGCACCCGCCATCTCGCGCGATCTCACCTCCGGTCCGGGCCAGGAGTCGCGCCGGTCCTGGGCGGCAGGTCAGTCCTCCATGCGGAAGCCGAGCTTGACGGTGACCTGGAAGTATGCGACCGCCCCGTCCTCGAGCTGCCCGCGCACGTTGGACACCTCGAACCAGTTCAGCCCGCGGACCGTCTTGTTCGCCCGCGCCACCGCGCTCTTGATCGCGTCGTCGATGGAGGTCTCCGACGTGCCGACGACCTCGCTGACGCCATAGGTGTGTCCCATGAGTCGACCTTCCCGTAGGGCGCCGACGCCGTCGTCGACGCTCCCGCCATCCTTGGCGACGTGGCCGGACGGGTCAACCGCCACGGTGGTCATCGGCCTTCGTCGGGGCGCTGGGCGAACACGTGCCGGCGCACCCAGGCGTGCATCGCGATGGCGGCGGCCGCCCCGGCGTTGATCGAGCGGGTCGAGCCGAACTGCTCGATGTGCAGCACCACCGCGCACTCGGCCCGCATCGCCTCGGAGAGGCCCGGGCCCTCCTGGCCGAGGACGAGCACGCAGGCACGCGGCAGGTCGTAGGTTTCGAGCGGCACCGACCCCGGCAGGTTGTCGATCCCGATGAGCGCGAGCCCCCGCGTCCGGGCCCATTCGGCGAGCGAGGCCGCGTCAGGGTGGTAGTGCTCGTGCTGGTAGCGGTCGGTGACCATGGCCCCGCGACGGTTCCAGCGCCGCCTCCCGACGATGTGGAAGGCCTTGGCGTTCATCGCGTTCGCGGTCCGGATGACCGAGCCGATGTTGAAGTCGTGCCCCCAGTTCTCGATCGCCACGTGGAAGTCGTGCCGCCTGCTGTCGAGGTCCGCGACGATGGCGTCGTGGCGCCAGTACCGGTAGCGGTCGACGACGTTGCGCGAGTCGCCCTCGTGCAACAGCTCCGGGTCCCAGTGGTCGCCCTCGGGCCAGGGCCCCT